>JBCCBR010000007.1:0-20641 GCA_039033935.1 Verrucomicrobiota bacterium | reverse complement strand
TTCCCGAGATTGGGAGCCATCAACGAGTGCGTATGGAAGCCCGATTCTTCAGTTCACCGCCCGCCCCGTCCGAGCCGAACGAAATCATGCGAAAATAAATTTTCGATTATCAGTTGATATTCCTTCTCATGGAAGGGTTAGATCAGTTTCTGGCGGTCGTTTCGTAAGCATTCAGAATGGTCCTCGCGACCTGGGTCCAAGCGGCTCGCTTCGCGGGCTCTGCGCCCGTAGATGACGGGGACTCCCCAACGGTTGCCAGCTCACCGGCTGCTTCCGGGTTTGCGAGGTATTCGCCGAGCTGGAGCTGGTAAACTTCCTTGAGGACGTTCACTTCGGCAGGCTCGGCAGCGCGCCCGGTCGCCTCTCGCCAGCCGAATCGAATTTTAGCTTCGGTGTTCCCTTCCGCCGCGAGGATGCGATCCCCAAATTTGCGCGCTGCTTCGACAAACGACGGATCGTTCAGCATCACGAGGGCTTGCTGGGGAATATTGGATCGCGACCTTTGGGCGGTGCACTCCTCTCGGGTCGGTGCATCGAAAGCCAGTTTCGCCGGGTGCAGGAAACTACGACACCAGAACGTGTAAACGCCTCGCCGATAGAGGTCCTCTCCTTTTCCAGCCTGCCAGGTCCGCTTCGGGAAATTCAGGTGTTGCCAATAGCCGGCCGGCTGATAGGGCTTCACGCTGGTCCCACCGGTGGTCTCATCGACCAGCAATCCAGCCAATTCGAGCGCGGTGTCTCGGACAAACTCGGCCTCGACCCGCCAACGCTCTTGCCTTGCAAAAGTCTGATTAGTCGGATCCTGCTCAAGCTGCTCTTCGGTCGGCGTTGATGACCGTTGGTAGGCCTCTGACAGGACCATGGTTTTGACGAGAGCTTTGACGTCCCATCCATTCTCCTGGAATCGAATCGAGAGTTGATCGAGCAGCTCGGGGTGGGTCGGCGGCTCGCCCTGAGCTCCAAGATCCTCGACGTTGCGTGAAAGCCCTTCCCCAAAATACAGCATCCAGAGACGGTTGACCCAGGTGCGGGCGGTCAGAGGATTGGAGTCGCCGACAATCCACTGGGCGAGATCGAGACGATTGCCACGTCGCTCGCTCGGGAGATCCGCGTCCTTTGGCAGAAAGGCAGGCAGGGCCGGCTGAACGATTTCACCGGTCTCATCCATCCAGTCGCCACGGTGAAGCAGACGGGTCATGCGAGGCTCGGAAAGAGACTCAGAAACCAGTGTGGTGCGGATGGATTTTTCGTGAGCCTCACGCGCCTCTGCCGCGGCCTGCTCTGCTTCTCGATACTTGGCAAGGAGCGGAGTCGTTTCCTCGAAGTGAGTCCTGATTGTGCTTTTGTCAGAGTCGCTACGTTGCGAAGGATCCTGTAGCAGAATCTTAGTGATCTCCTCCGGCAAGTCTTCAGCGATTTCCCCGAGCCCAGGAGTGGGTGCCTCGGTCACACTGAGGCGGAAGCGGCTCACATGATGAGCGGGATACCTCGACTGGTGCTTCATCACCACGAGAAGCTCATCTTCAGCACCCAAGTGAATCGGCGTCGCGAAATGAAAGATGGCCTGCTGATCAGCTGCCGCATCGGTGTGCCCCGACACTGCCCAGCCAGTCGCCGGATCCTCATCGATCGCAGCTCCAATCGGAAAGTTGTTTTGCTCGAATGAGGCTTCTGCTTCGGTCAATTTCAGGGGCTCTCCATTTTTCGAAATGGAGAAATCAGTCAGCACGAAGTTACCATTTCCCCATGAGAGCCCCTTGTTGGGAAAAGCATCGTCCCGCAGTGCCTCAAGGCGGATCGCGGTGAGAGCACCCTCCGCCCGCAACCGGATCTGGTATTCAGGATTTTCGGGCCGAGCTTTCGCCGCGATCAGCGCTCCATCCGGCTGTTGCTTGAGCTGCACATTCTCGGTTGTCTCCCAGGAGAGGGCAGTCGCGGTTCGCCAATCGTCTGGCTCAGCCTCGCCACGGAGCCTCGCTCCGGTAATCTGCTCCCAGGCAATGAAACCAGAGTCGACCAGAGACTGCAGCTCCTCATCTCGGCGGAGCACCGCTTCAATCTTGGAGTCGCTCGCCGCCTGCTGCAGTTCCGCGCTGCGGATTTCTTGAGCCTCTGTCGGAAGCATCAGGTTGGGCTGACGCCGCCCGATGCTTTTTTCCTTCACATCAGCAAAGAACGCAGCGAAAGCATAAAAATCTTTCGCGGTGAAGGGGTCAAACTTGTGATCGTGACATTGGGCACAGCCGATCGTCGATCCGAGCCAGACCGTTGAAGCATTTCTGACGCGGTCGGCCGCGTAGATCGCCATGTATTCTCTCCCCTGAGCACCACCCTCCTCGGTCGTCTGCAGCAGCCGGTTGTAGCCTGAGGCAATCCTTTGTCGGGTCGTTGGCTCTGGCAACAAATCGCCCGCGAGTTGCTCCACCGTGAACTGGTCGTAGGGCAGATTCTGATTAAAGGCATCGATCACATAGTCACGATAAGCTGAGACCTCCATGTGGGCGTCGGAGTGATAGCCAATCGTGTCAGCGTAGCGAACGAGATCGAGCCAGTAAACGGCGAGCCGCTCCCCGAAGCCTGGGTCTGCCAGCAGTTCATCGACGAGACGCTCCCACGCTTGGGGCGAAGAATTCGCCACGAACCGTGCGATGCGCTCGGGCGTAGCTGGTAAGCCGAGGAGATCAAAATGAAGTCGCCGGACGAGAGTGACCGGATCCGCCCGATCGACCGGGATGAGACCGGCTTTGGCAATCTCCGAGTCGATGTGATGATCAATCAGATCAGTATCGCTAACCGATTCATCTTTTTGCAGCGGTTTGTATGACCAATGGACGTCATACTCGGCACCTTGCTCGATCCAGGCTCTGATGAGGTCTTTTTCCTCATCCGTCATCGGTTTGTGGAACTTAGGAGGAGGCATCAGGTCGATCTCATCATCGGTGATGATGCGATACCACGCTTCGCTCTCATCGATGTCCCCTGGGACAATTGCCGAATAGCCCCCGAGGTCTTCAAAAGCGCCTTCTCTCGTATCGAGTCGGAGGTCTGCTTTTCGCTCGTGCTCATCGAATCCATGGCACGCGAAGCACTTGTTCGAGAGAATGGGACGGATATCGCGGTTGAAATCAATCTCGCGCGCTTGCACGGCCACTGCTGTTGAGAAAAGCAGCAGGACAGATCCGTAAAGTTTTGGGATTCTCCGGTTCATCCCATCAGTTTACCGAAACCAGCGGATTTTGGGAAGTGTCGCGATCATGCGACAGAAAAAGACCGTAATATGGCAACCAGTTTCCCGCCAAAAACCATCGCTTAGACTCAGGCGGAAAGCGGCGGGCCAATTTCTTCCCGAATCAAACGGAGTCATGACCACCGGGAAACGACAAATCCTTAGTTCTTTTTCTTCATCCCCACGAAACCCTTTTCGGTCTCAACCGGATCAGCATCGTCCCACTTGCTCAACCACTCGGAGAGTGCCGCTTTCATCCGAGCTACGGTCTCCGCATGAGCGGGGTCGTCGATCAGATTGTTGAGTTCTTCGGGATCGCTCTCCCGATCGTAGAGCGCCCAAACGGGGCGATGGTGCAGTCTCTCGACCAGTGTTTTGTGCCTCGGCTTTCCGGGGTCGATCGAACGCGCCACCCAAGATGCCGCGGAGTCAATTTTGTCAGGCTTGGTGCCTGTCTCAAGCCATTCCAAGGCGCCAGAAAGCGTTGTGTTGGAAGTCAGACCCTCGGCTCCGAGTGGCGACCAGATCAGAGTGAATCGCGTGTCGCGTATCGAGCGAATCGGAAAAACCCGCTCGCGATTATCGATAATGTTGCAGTTTGTGAAAGCCCCATAGGCATATTCGTGGATCACCTCATCGCCGCCCGTGAGATTCGCCCATTGGCTCTTCCCATCGAAGTCATCCTGATTGATCTCGCCTCCAGCCGCCTCGATCAGCGTCGGGGTGAAGTCGGCGATCCAGGTGAGTGCCGAACTGACGGTCCCAGCCGGGATTACTCCAGGCCAAGCCGCGACAATGCCCGAACCGAGTCCATCGTCAAAACAGGTCCATTTGCCAAACGGGAAGGCATTGCCTTGCTCGGCGCAGTAAATGACAAGCGTGTCTTCAGTTAATTTTTCCTCGGCCAGCAATTGTCTCAATTTGCCCAGCAGGACATCGAGATTGGTCACCTCGGCAAGGTGAGCGGCGAGATTCTCTCGATAGGGACGGGTGCCGAGGGCATCCTCAGGAATTTCCAGATCCTCGATCGGGTAAGCCGAGGGATCACCGGTGGTGTAAGGGCTGTGCCCATCGTGCGCGGCGATGATGAGGCAAAAAGGTTCCTCCGCCGCAACAGACTCGCGGATGTAGGTGGTGGCTCGCTCCATCACGACCGGGTTGCCGTCTTCTTTTTTGGTAAAATCACCGAGCCGCTCGAATGGGTAACACTCCGGCGGACCCACGTGGCTTTTTCCTAACAAAGCCACTCGATACCCCAAGGGCTCGAGATAGTGTGGGAGGCTGCGCGTCTCGGGAAGTGACTTCGAATGGTTCGGGATCGCTCGTGTTCGCCAGGCCGTCCTGCCACTGTAGAGCTCCTGACGAAACGGCGCGCACATCGCAACATTCGCATAGACACGATCGAGACGGACTCCCTCGGCCGCGAGCTGATCGAGGTGCGGGGTGATGGCCTGGCCACCCCAAGGTCCGAGGCTGTCTCGATCAATGTCGTCGCCAATCAACATCAGGATGTTCGGGCGGCTCACCGATTCTTCAGCGCAAAGCGTCGGGAAGAAACAGACGTTCGAAAGGAAGAGAAGCAGCACGGAAGCTCTGAACGGACAGCGAAGATTCATGGGGTGAGAGATTGGAGGAATGTCTCGCATTTGCCAAGGCTGCTGTGAGACCGTAATCAGGGAGACTGGGCCAAGGTGATGCGCTGTTTTTTTCTTTTCATCCTTCTCGCCCAAGAATGTGCGGCGCAGCAGCATCCGAGTGAAGATTGGGATCTCGGAGCCCTCCGGTCTTCTCCGGTGAGCGGGCGCCACAGCCTGGGGCAGTGGGACGAAGATGGTCATCTTTCGATCACCTATGATCTCTCGATTGATCCGGCACCGGCCAAGGCCACGGGTCGAGCGAGAAACACTGGCTGGCTATCCCTCGGCTGTTCCGATTGCGATCTCGGTGGCATTTCTGAAATAGGCGCCTTGGCTGAGAATGTCGGAGAGTCGTCGTGTCTCGTCACGCTTTGGATCGTGGGAAAATCTGGTTGGTCAGCTGTTGGAGATCAGGCTCGCCTCGGACCCGGCGAAAGTGCTGAATTGACCTGCTCTCTCAGAGAGACGTTTCCCGATGCCACGGCAAAGATCGATCCGAGCAAGGTCCAAGAAATTCGGGTGATGGTTCAGGAAGCATCGGTAGCAGAGTTGCGACTGCGCGACTGGTCGATGCAACTGAGCGCCGCCGATCCGACACCATCGACGAATCGAATTGCAGTCCCGGAGATGATTTCGGCTCCGCCAGCTCCAGGGACACGCGTTCGTTGGAGACAATCCGAGGAAGCATCTGATCAGATCTACTCGACGCTCTACCTCCCGACCAATTGGACTGCGGGAGAGCGTTACCCGGTCATCTTCGAGTTTCCCGGCAATATCTTTTTCCACGCGGATCGCTGCTGGTCGACCGGGAGACCGGAGCAGTGCGTCATTGGCTACGGCGTGACCCTTGGCAAAGGGGCCATCTGGGTCTGCCTCCCCTTCGTCGATCGGGCCGCTGGCGAGATCGCTGAAAATGGCTTCGGATCAAACGCCGGTGCTGACACGGTCGATCACACTAAGCAGGTGATCGCCGAAATTTGCGACCGGTGGGGCGGAGATCCCGATCGATTGTTCCTTTCCGGCTTTTCTCGAGGGGCAATCGCTTGCGGCTACATCGGGCTGCATGATCAGGAAATAGCGAAGCATTGGCGAGGCTTCATTGCCTGCCAGCACTACGACGGTTCGCCATGGCGCCAATCGACTCTTGCCGGTGCGATTGAGCGAGCGCCACGGTTTTCGGGAGAGGCAATTTTTCAGATCGATAACTCGAAGGAACGATTCGCACCGGTAGCCGCGGCAACAGCGGCTGGAGTGAGATGGACCTGGGTCGAATCGGGATTGAACTACCACGACACGGCAATGTTCCTCGACAACCGTGAGTCGATCGGGCGGCTGCGCTCTTGGTTCGCCGATCTGGTCAGCCAATAACAAAAACGAGATTACTCCGAGATGATCTGAAGTCGGATGTTGCGAAACGCGACCTGGCAGCCTTTGCCATGATCCTGCAGGGCGATCAGACCCGAGCGGCGGCTCATTTCCTCGTCCTGATCGATCAAGGTAGCGAATTTCACCCCATTGATCGATTGGGTCAGAGCTTCCCCCTTCACCTCAATCCGCAGGAGATTCCACTCCCCTTCGCGGTAAGCCGCCTGGGTTTCCTCGGCATCAGCGAATGCCACATTCGATCGCTTTCCGGCTGAGTCGATTGTTGCAACCTCGCCAGCAGTTGTCATGAGATGGCGGGCTTCCTTCTTCGGGTGATCTTTGGGCATCAGCGAATGATGCCAAAGTCCCATCACGTCCTGCCGGGCGACCTCGACCTGATAGCCGTAGACCTGCCAGTCTCCAAGATCTTCGCTTCGCACCTGGACTCCCGAATTTCCGGCCTCCCATTTAAATTCCAGTTCGAGGACAAAATCAGCTGGCTCCTTTGCTCGATAAATCAGCCAGTTTTTTGACTCAGATTGACCGGTGCAGTGAATCTCGCCGTCACGGATTTCCCAGCTTCCCGGCTGAAAGTCCCAACCCGAGAAATCCGATCCATTGAAGATCGTTTCGAATGTCGGTTCTTCTCCTGAAATCGGCCCCGCCGAGAGAAGAGCTGCTACTACCAAATGTGGTTTCAGTCGCATAGTCATTCGGCCTTCGGTGTTACCTCCACACCAGCAAAATCATTCCACTGGCTTTCGATCACTTCGAGGTCGGGCTTTCCATCGAAGACGAGGTAGCGAAACCGCGAGATATATGCTTCCTCCGGCCTGATCTCGAATGGCTCCTCAACCATCGGAGCGAAGACAAAATACGGCATCACCGGATGGAGCCGGACCCACTGGGGAGCTCGGAAATTGTCCGGGTGGGCAAGCACCGCGACACCGCACTCTTCCCCGTCGACCGGCCCATGCATCACGACCCAACGCGGTCGCGAATGATTCCCGTCCTCGCGAGACTTACCTTCGGATGTGACCATCTTTCCAACTGGAGGCGCTGATTCAGAAGGAGGCATCCACTGCCCTGTCCCTCGAATCGCCATTCCTCCGTAGTGATATTTTTCGATCGAAAGCGGATCATCCGTCGCACAACGCTGCGTTGAGGTGATGTCAAAGGAGTGAAACTGCGATGACTCCTGCGGCACTTCGATCTTCCAGATCTCGGAAAGGATCGCTTCGTCGGAGTCCTTCCCGGACGTGAAGTGGTGCTCGACTTCGAACCAGAATTTACCCTCGCGTCGGCCCGAGCCGTGAAAGCGAACAAAGCGAACATCTCCCAATTCCCTCTTCTGATTCCAGAACTCAGTCGCTTCGCCTCGAAACTTTGATTTCGTCCAGGCGAAAAAGAGACCGTGCTGGTGGCGATGATCAGGAGCATAGTCGCCGGTGACGATCGCTCCGCTCGGAGCCATCAACGGATGGATGTAGCCAGTGCGCGAGAAGAATGGCTCTACCTCAGCAGCCTCTTCGGTCGGCTTAATGTTGTAGTGAAAGATCGTTGCATCGCCACGCTTCAAGGCGATCGCCTGCTCCCCCATCTCCAATCGCGGAACATTGCCGGGAATTGGCTCAGCCTTCGCCACGAAAGCCGAGAGAATAAGGAAGTTAGAGAGAAAAAAAGAGCGCATGGATTTCAGGTCGAGAGGATGGCACTAATTCGATTTTCTGACCAGCCAGACTTTCGCGACTGACCCTGTCCACCAGCACTTGCCAGAATAACCCCGTTTCCCTAAACTCTGGCTTAGGTCAGATCTTGATTTCAGAGATGCTTTCCCAGCGAACATTCAGAAAACTACCGCTTCAGCTCGTGGCTGCTACAGCGGCCATGTTCCTTTGCCTGCCGGGCTCTGCTTTCCCGGGCGAAGCCCGACCGTCGCGACACTTGCCTGACTCTCCCAGCGCCTGGTCCTTCGAAGCCCTAATGGGCACCTCGCCCTTCTCAAGACCACTCACTCTGTCCGACACCGTAATCCTCTCAGGAGTGGCAACGGTTGACGGCCGGCAAGTGGTCACCCTGATCGATACTGAACTGGGCCGATCAATTGCGATTAGCGACCAGCCAAATCGCGAAGGGTGGAAAATGGTCTCGCTCGACAAGACCGACGACATCGAAACAACGGTCGCAAGCATTGCGGTGGGCACCGGCGAGATTATCCGAGTATTTTACAACGAAGAGCGGCTCAAACTGACCACCCAGAGAATGCGCTACGAAGCTCGCGCTCGCAGCCAACGCGCCGCCGCCTCGATCGCCGCGCGCCGATCGAATCATGGTGGGGCCAATGGAGGTGCCAACCACGGCGTCGCTCCTCAACGTGTCGCCCTGCTCAAGAGAATCGCAACAACCGAGTTACCTGAGACCTACGAACCAGGAAAAGGGAGAAATCGCGAAGAGTCTCATCAACTGCACCAGGGCTATGTCGACCGGAGACTCTCAGGCCTAAGCAGCCGCCAACGAGGGATGGTCGGCCAGCTCTGGCAACAACAGCAGACCGTCAGCCCGCAGATGCCAAATCGAGGCGCGTCTTTTGTGCGGATACTCGAGCACGTTGCAGAGAATGAACCTCGGTGAGGATCAGTCAACCCGTCGACTGGCCCACTCGCGATAGAGAGCGCCGGCGTAGAGCCGACTCAGGTTACTCTCGTCTTCGGCTATTCCGGTCTTGGTGAAAGGCTCATCGGCTGGAATGACATCGGGCGCAAAAGCCATCATCGTTGCGTAGCGGCCTTTGGTCCCCGCTGATAGCCCGTGCTTCTTGTCTGCTGCCGCCAGATACCACGGCGAATCGACATGCGCGCGCGGCCAGGCCCGTCCGTTTTTGTGGGTCATGCAGGTATCGCGAAGGGTCACCGCCAACGCATTGGAGTATCCAGCAAGAAGCGCTGGCGTGACTCCGTATTCTTCGCCCGCCTCCCAGATGTAGGGAAGATTCCACGCGCCGCTGCCACTGTGGGCAATATCTTCTCCTCCAAACATCGGAAAGCCCATCCTCGTTTCTGGTTCTCTATCCCGAAGTGGAGTGTGCATGTGGAAGAGGTAGGGAATCCCGTCCCGGACAATGCAGAGGTTTTGCGACTCAAAATTCCACATCCCAGCACGAACCACATTCCGGTAAAGCGTGATCAGAGCATCGTAGTTTCTCGAGTTCTCAAGCTTGGCAAGTAACTCGAGCCCTTCGACTGCTCCGGCCAAAACGGCGAAGTAAAAGAAAGTCTGATTCCAGGGTGTGTATTCAATGATCTGGGCGGCACGAGGTGGGAGGTCGTACTCATTCCGCAACCACTGGGTCCGCTCGCCCGGCTCAAACTTAGTCGGCTCTTCATTGCGACGCCTCGCGAATGGTCGATAGTCAGTCGTGATCTGCGAATCCATATACTTCACGAGTCTGGACAAGTAGCTCTTCGCTCTCACAACCCGACGGTCATCAGGCCTCGCATTTGCCTCAGCCGCCAGCTCCAGCAAGACCCGCGCGGCAACACTGTGGGCCCAGAAATTTGAAGCGGCAGCAGGTTCGTGCGGAATAGTCGCAATCCAATCTCCGATCGGATCATCGCGCCGCTGAAGCGGAATGAGCTGCTGCGGCCGATTGTCGAGTAGCCAATCGATGCCATCAGCGTAGCGAGCGAGCTCTTCGCCATACCAGGGATCTGAACTGACGCGATAGAGCCGATACAGCTTCATCACATTCTGAAAATAGAATCCGTAGATAAAATTCGAGTGGACCGAGTCCTCCGGGAATTTACCACTCTTCAGATCATCCAGAATCTCGGCCCCTGTGAGACCGGGCCCGTTTCGATAGCGTTCTTCGCGAGGTAGGAAGTAGTAGCCCATTCCAATGCCCTCTTCTGTCTCGGACTTGAGCTGACTGAGTGTTGCCATCGACGGCTTCGGCGAAATATCAAATACCCGCCCTTGATCGTCCTGATGGGTCGCCTGAGGAACTAACAATTCAGAAACAGTCGGGGCAAAAACCGGATCGTGAAGCTCGACGTCACGCCACGCATCCGGTAGCGCCTTCTCGACATCGCTCTCGCCGTGCAAGCCATAGCGCTTCGGGGTCTCGTACTGGTAATCGGGACTCCAGAGCGGTATTGATCCCGAGTCAGACGTATTTGCCAAAACTTCAACTGGCTCAGGCATCACTTCGCGGGATACGGTTGGAGAATCTGAAACGTCTTCCCCCAGAAGGCCAGCGACCTGTTTCCCCAGCAACTTACCCAAGGCATCAGCCTGCTCCCCCCGAAAGTGGACATCACTCCCTTTCCACCAATCGGCGAAGAGCCCTGTCTCGCCATCCTTGACCAGCTGCCACTGATCACAGACCGCGATCTCGGGATGCTTTTGAAGCACCTCAGCAGCCCAGCGATTGAGGTATTTCTCCATCACACCAGCAGTCCGCCCGGGCGCTTTTCCTTTTGCATCGAGCGCACCAGCAGCAGGAAAGCCATCTGGCACCGGACAAGTCGTCACCCAAATCAGCCTCGCACCAGTCGGCTTCAATCCAGCTATGATTGTCTCCAGATTGCGCTGATAACTTTCCCGGTCGTTCGCGGCGTCCCAGTGGCCAAAGTTAAAACTGATCACATCCCACTCTCGCCCCGGCTGCTCATACGCCCCGAGCCAGGCAGCGAGATTGGCAACTCCCTTTGCCGATGGCCCGCAGTTGGTCGGTGGGTGGTGAAGATTTGCGATCCCCTCGAGGGTCTGTCGCAGACCGGCCGAATAGTTACCCGATATCGAATCTCCGATATACAAGTAGCGGGGCAAATCGGGATCATCTTTCGCCGCCTGGTCACCAATCGGAGTGACATGAATTTCGTCAGCGATCAGCTTGTCACCCTCAAATCGCCCTACTGCTCGCGCTCGATTGATAAACGGGGCACAATCCTCAATCGTCAAAACGTTGAACAATAAGGCATCGGTCTGGCCGCCTTTCTTGAGAGATATCTCATAAGTCTGGCCGTTGATCGCGATCGTCCGGGGTTTAGTTGATGAGTCCCAGATTCCAACAAAGCGCCGATCACTTTCGGTTGGCAGCTGTTGCACAGCGGGAGTTTCCCCAAATCGCAATCGCAGTCCAAACTCCGCAATCCATTTTTCTTGACGAGCTTCGGCCAGAGCCGTTTCGAGCTGCTTCCCACCGCGCACTTCTCGGATTGCAGTGACTGGCCCCTCGGGCAGAGCAAACTCGATCACCTCCTTCGATGAATGAATCGCATACTCCAGTCGGCCGTCCTTTATTCCCGAAAATAATCGTGTATTCGCGACGAGAGCGACCTCTGTGTGAGCGGTCCATTCCACTTCGACCTGTCCACCGGCGGTCCGGAGATACATCCCAGAATCATCTCGTGGGATGATGAGCCCCTCCGCTTCCTCCATCGCATCGGACGCCAAAACGAACGACCATTGCCAACAAAGCAGGGCAAGGCCTGCGAGTCCGGGGATTCTCTGCATATCAAAAAGATATCGCGAATCCCAATCTCCGTTACAGGGCAATCAACCCCAGTGCTGAGAGATTTTACCCCGCAGATAATCAGCACTGCGCGCCAGCTGCTCGATGCCATCGACCCCGTCCTCGATGCTGATCCAGCCATCAAAGCCGACTCGCACGAGCTCGTCGAAGATCGCATCGTAGTCATTGAGACCCTTCCCGATTTCACCATGGCACAGTCGTTTGGCGTAGCCTGCCGGACCCGACTCCTCGTTTCTGAGATCTTCGATCGTTCCCTCAAGCAGATAGCGATCACTGGCATGGACCGTCACGACTCGCTCGGACACGCGGTAGAGCAGATCGAGCGGATCTTCGCCCGCGAGATAGGTATTCGAAGGGTCGTAGTTGACGCCAAAGTTTGGATCATTGATTGCGTCAACCAGCTTGCAGAAGAGATCGGCTTTCTGAGCAAACTCGGGATAAGTCCAGAAGTCGTCTTTGTAATGATTTTCGAGGATAAGCGTGATCCCGAGATCTCGCGCCAGCGGCAGGCACCTTTCGATTGAATCCTGTGCCAGGGCTATCCCCTCCGCGTCGCTGAGTTCAGGTCGGCGCTGTCCACTCAGCACTCGGCAGTAGCTGCCCCGGAGCGCAGCTGTCATTTCAATCCAGTGCTTCTGCTTGGCTATTTCAGCCTGCCGAAAGTCTCGATCCGGATGGGTGAAATCTGGCGAGCAGCACATCATCGGAATGATGCGGCCAGTCGCCTCGACCTGATCACGAAAGGTCTTCCAATCGGATTGCTCTGACATTTCGAGGAATCCGGCATACCATTCCAAGCCATCGACATCCACCGCAGTCGAAAGTTCTATCCATTCAGCAAGTGTCATCGACCCATCGCGACAAAGCTGATGCATGTAGGCTTTGGGAAAGGCAGCTAATTGAGGCATCGCGATTTCACTTCTCAGTCAATCGTCTCACTATCTTTCGGGGGATTTCGACCAATCATTGGATACTGCTCCAAGTCGACAACTTGACCACTGACTGGCCCACACTCGTCAGATACCCAATAGACTGCCGCGGCAGCTATCTCTTCGGGTGATAGTATCCGTCCCGAGGGGGCATACACCTCCGGCAGATCAGCATACCAGTCGTCCCGCAGACCTTGCTCTCGCTTCCGTTTTGCCTCGTTCTCAGTCAAGACCCAACCCGGGTTGATCTGGTTAATCCGGACTCCGTGCTCACGCATGAGGCTGTCACCCAGATTGCGTGTTAATGTCATCAAAGCCCCTTTGGAAACTGAGTAGGCCAGTAAATTCGGTTCGCCACTCCAGGCATTGACACTACCGATGTTGAGGACGTTGCCCCGCGTCGCTTGCAGATGGGGGAGCGCCTCGCGAATTAAAGCATAGGGTGCCAGAGTATTGACTTCCAGAACTTCGCGGAAGAGACCTAAGTCTGTCGACTCCAAATTGGAAGCTGTCACTGCAGCAGCGTTATTGACAACGGCATCGAGTTTCCCAAAGCAATCGACCGCAAGTTTCACGAGCGCTTTCGGGCAATCGGCCTCGGTGATGTTCCGAACCAAAGCGACGGCCCGATCGCTGCCAATCTCAGCGACGACTTGATCGGCCCAGTCGTGTTCCAAACCATGGATCACGACATGAGCGCCCTCCGCCACGCATCGTTTCGCGATAGCCTTCCCGATGCCGGTGCAACTACCAGTCACAATGATGCTCTTCCCCTCCAGCCTCATGGTTTCAGGACGCTCTTGACGACTTCCCCGGACTCCATTTTCTCGAAGGCTTCCTTCCAATCCCCGAGGTCCCAAACGCCCCCGATGATCGGTGACACATCGAGTCTGCCCGAATCCAAGAGTGTGATGACGCGCTCCCAGATTGACCAGTGATGACTGAAGCTGCCTTGCAGCGTGATATTTTTCTGAACCAAGGGATCAAGACTAAATCCGAGTGGCTGGGGGCCCCAGCCAACCTTCGAGATCCACCCCGCGGGCCGCACGCAAGCGAGGGCCGTCTCCAGTGTTGCGCTCGCTCCAGCCGCATCGATCGCGCCATCGCATCCAAGCCCATCGCGCAACCTGGACCACTCGAGCGGGTTCCCTACCAGAGTTTCGCAACCATACGACTCCGCTGCGATAGCGAGGCGATGGGAGTCCTTTTCCAAACCGACTAATGCGACCTCAGCACCACAAAGCCGGGCCATCGCGGCGCAGAGAATCCCGATCGTCCCGGGCCCAAAAACGACGATGCGATCACCTGGCTCAATCCGAGCGTTTTTTACGACCGCGTTGTAGGCGACGCAGCACGGCTCGGTCAGACAAGCTTGGGTGAATGGCAGGGAATCCGGCAGCCGATGAAGAATCCGCGAAGGCACTCGGACGAAATGCGTCATCGCCCCGTCAACGCCGTAGCCGAAGCCTTTTCGAGTCGGATCGAGATTGTAGAAACCACGACGTGTCATCGGATTGTCGTGGTCGATGATCGCAGCCGTCTCCGCTACGACCCGATCGCCCTCCGCCCAGTTCGAAACATCACTCCCTGTCTCGACCACATGCCCGGCAAACTCGTGGCCCAAAACCACCGGATAGTTTACCGGCCAGGAATGATGAGCGGTCCACTGGTGGAGATCGCTTCCGCAAATCCCGACGTGGGAAACCTGCAACAAGACGTCTTCATCACCGATCTGAGGCCGGTCAACTTCTCGTATCTCAACCGATCCCGGATCTGCCGAGAAATTAACGACCGCGGGCGACTTCATGATGTGAGTTCATCGGTGCGGTGGACTGCATCGCAGATCAAGCGCAGCGAGCCTTCCAGATCTCCGCTCGCCGTTTCAAAGGCATCGGCATCAATAGTTAGCGGAGCGCCCAGCACCACCAAAGGTGCGCCATATTGAGGGCATGCGATCGCCTCCTCCAGCGAAAGCCCTCCCACTGCCTGGACTGGAACGTCGACCGCCGCGACCACTTCGCGCAGCTCATCGAGCGGGCTCGGCATCCTCTGACCTACCGCCGCGATTCCGCGGCGCTCGTCGTAGCCGATGTGATGGATCACATAATTGCAACCGAGATCCTCTAGCTGTTTCGCTCCCTCGACATGACTTTCGCACCCGAGGTTGTCCCCCATCACCGCAGCCCCAAAATCACGACCCGCCGCGACGACGCATTTGATCGTCTCGGGGTGAGCGCGTGCCATCACCACGACATGCGTCGCTCCAGCCTTTGCCATCATTTCGGCCTCGAGATAGCCGCCGTCCATGGTCTTTAGATCGGCAACGATCGGAGTTTCGGGAAAGGCATCACGCAGGGCGCGGACGCCATGCAGCCCCTCCGCAAGAATCAACGGCGTGCCTGCTTCCAACCAGTCAACTCCCGCACGCAAAGCAAGCGCGGCGGTTTCGAGGGCCTCATCGATGGAAGTGAGGTCAAGCGAGATCTGGACGATCGGTTTGGTCATGGGAGACGCCTAGTGTGCTGAGCGATAAGAGCGTTGAAGAATTCGCGAGTCATTTTTTTCAAATCAAGGCGCGAGGAGTGAGCGAAGCTAGGCTTCGTGAGCAACGAGTAACGCAGAGTTGGAAAAAAAGGGCTGCGAAATCCCAAATCACCACGAGCGAAGCGAGCTCATTCAAAGATCCTTTGAACTTCTTTCTTTAACGAACTTAGCGTGAGGCATACTAGCATACCGTCACTGTCAACGCCTCTGACTTTGGAGGGATCGATCGATCAGACCATTGTAGATCCTCCGACGCTCATCCATCCCTTTGCCCTCGTTGCGCAGACCGATCATGTGCTGGTTGAGGCGCTCGCGTTGCTCCATCGTCATGCGTGCCAGTTTGGCAGCGACCTGCGGGGGAGGTTCGTCCGGGTAGCCGTCACTGGAAAATCCTTTCCGAAAATTAATCGCAGCCTGGCGCGCTTCGCGGAGGTGACGCTCTTCGAGATTGGCTTTGCCGCCATTCCCGGCCCTGGCCTGAGGGAGCGACCGCGCGACCTCCTCGTATCGGACTGAAAGTATCTCTCCTCCACTGATCTGAATTTGGGCGGTCAGTGTCTCGATATCACCATCGTCACCTGCCATGTCGACCAATTGCCATCCTGCCGGACCGGCATCGTTGGTCACGACATGGCTCTTTGATGTCTCAGTATCGACCAAAGTTGCCACGACATCTCCCGCGATTCTCGCGACACCAGTGAGGACGATCGAGTCCGAGAGCGCTCGGGTGCGGCGAAAAGGAGAATCGTTGACCACCGAATCAAATGCCTCAGCCGGCAGCGGACTTGGGAGCGACTCAGAGAGATCTTCGGCCATGCCGAAAGAGGCGAGCAAAAAAACACAGCAGAGTAAACAAGCGTTCCAAACGGACATCACCGGTAAAGTCACTGGTTGACTCTAGATCCTCAACCGCGCATCTGCGTCGATACTCGCAGCGATCGATCGGATCTTCGTCCACCGCCATCACGAATCAATCGGGCTGAATTTCGTCATCCTCTGATCATCAGATTTGAAGTAAACTCCTACCGAAATGATCGCTCGATTGCCTCTCTTCGCTATCCTCCTCACGAAAGTCATCGCGATAGCCAGTGCGTCCGACCAGTCCAGCTTCTATCTCCAGGGATCGCTTGTCCATCGAGTCGCTCAGGGTGAGGTGACGAAGGAGTATCCGGTCATCATGATTCCGGGGCACCACCTTTCCTCCGCGATCTATCTGCACACTCCCGATGGCCGCGATGGATGGGCTCAGCATTTTGCCGAGGCAGGCTACGAAGTGTTTGTGATCAACGATCCCAAGTTCGATTTTTCCCGGGGTTTCTCCGTTCCTGGCTTCACCGAGGTCCCAAGTGAGGGGGCACCACTGGCTGATCCAGATGCCTCTCGGCCCTGGCAGGAAGACATCTGGCGGCGCTGGGGTTTCGGACCCAGCGCGGGTGAGCCCTATCCAGACTCACGATTTCCGAACGAGGCATTCGCGGTTTTTCAGGACGACTACCCCTGGATCTCAAAAAGCCGTGAGAGTTTTTCCGGAAATATCGCCTCGCTGCTTCAAGCCAAAGGACCTGCCATCCTCCTCACCCACTCTGCCGGGGGCCCCGAAGCGCTGGCGGCCGCTTCGCAACATCCCGCATTAGTCGCCAGTCTCGTGTTGGTGGAGCCAACGGGCCCTCCGACCGAGGCTGACTTCCCCACATTCAGCGCGCTTTCCATGCTCGGGGTGTATGGCGACTACATTGACTCGCGACGACAGACTTCGCGGAAAGACGCAGTCGAGGCTGCAGCGCTCCTCTTTGAAAGAAATGGCGGCACTGGCGACGTCATCTCGCTACCGGAGGACTACGAGATTCGAGGCAACAGCCACCTCCTCATGCAAGCGCGCAACAACCGAGTCATTTCCGATCTCGTCATCGCGTGGCTCGACGAATATGCAGCGCCACCTGAAAGCGACCCGAGTCCTCGCAGCAGAGGCAGCGGGAAACTCAGCGGTATCTTCACGACGCTGGACGAAGACGGCGACGGTTCACTGAGTCTTGCTGAGTTCGGCGCGGGCCAGCGCTACCGCGAAGCGAATCCTGAAACGGTCGGAGCCGCCTTTGCCGAGATCGATCTCGACGAAGATGGAAAAGTGTCGCTCGAGGAACTTGGTGCCAACTTGGTTGGTGGGAAAAGCAAGGCGCGTCGCGGGGACGGAAAAGGGGGTGGAAAAGGAAACCGGAGCCGTTGACGCGCTCGCCGACCCACCCCAATCTGGTCATCGCATGCGCCTCCTTCTCGTCGAAGACTCCGATCGTCTCCGCGGCATCGTCGCCAAGGCGCTCCGGCGTACGGGTTACCGAGTCGACGAAACTGGTGACGGGAAAGAAGGGCTCGACCTTGCTCAGGATCATGACTACGACGTCGCGATTCTCGACATCATGTTGCCCTCGCTCGATGGGCTCACCATTCTCGAACGTCTCCGAGGAGATGGCATTGATACTCCAGTGATTTTTCTGACTGCCCGCGACGGGATCGGAGACCGCGTTGAGGGTCTCCGCCGAGGGGCCGACGATTATTTAGTGAAACCCTTCGCACTCGAAGAACTACTGGCCCGCATCGAAGCCCTTTCGCGGAGGACCTATCAGAAATCGAGCAACGAAGTCCGAGTCGCAGACCTGCTCCTCGACGGCGCCGCCAAACGAATCAGTCGGCAGGGCTCTCCACTAGACCTCACCTCGAGAGAATACGCACTGCTCGAGTATCTCATGTTGCGGGCTGGCCACGTCGTTTCGCGCGCCCAGATCGAAGAACACATTTACGACGATTTCGTTAATCCGATGAGCAACGTGGTCGATTCTGCGATCTACACTTTGCGAAGGAAAATCGCGATCGACGCCGACTCGAAACCTCTGATTCATACCCGACGCGGTCAGGGTTACATTCTCGAAGAGCGATGAAGTCTAGCCGACGCCGGCTGACCCTGCTCCTACTCGGTGGTCTTTTTGTTATCTGGGTCCTCGCTGCCTGCGGGATCTACTTCTCTCAGCGGCACCGCATCATTTCTGATCTCGATGCCAAACTCACGCTGGAAGCTCGCTCTGTGAAATTCGCAGCACGGGGGAACGATGAGAACGCACCGAAATCAATCGCCGCGCGACGTCTTCAGGAGAGACTCCCTGAATACGATTCATCGGATGGTGATGCATTTTTCCAGATCTGGAATCCGGCTGGTGAAACCGAGGAAAAGTCTGCCAGTCTCGGCGATCGCGATCTTCCCTGGCCCGGCAGTCTCATCGGGAATAGTCCCGTTTTCAAAACGGCTCAGCTCAGTGATGACGTCACCGTGAGACTCATCAGCATCCGAGCAGGCGGCCCCGGCAAGGCAAAAGGGAAATCTCGCCGCAGTTCCTTCGCCATCGCTGCGATCGGATTGGACGCGACCGATATGCAGCGAAGCCTCTCCCATCTCATGACGGGTCTGCTCGCGGTCGGACTTATCGTTTTGGGGTCTACCGCTCTGCTGGTGAATCTCTCTCTCCGTGTCGGTCTCGCTCCGATTCGCAGACTCGCCCGCGAGGCCGGCATGATCGATACCGACACGCTCGACTCTCGCTTCGACGGCGAGCAGGCACCCTCTGAGCTGCAGCCGATTTACGCTCAGCTCAACGAGTTGATCGGGAGGCTCGAGGAAGGTTTCGACCGTGAACGACGATTCAGCGCTGACCTGGCTCACGAGCTCCGCACTCCGATCGCCGAGTTGCGGGCTATCTCTGAGTTCGCCCTGAAATGGCCCGAGGATTCAGACGAGGACACCCGGGAAGAGACATTCGCGATCGCTGAGCAAATGGAGTCGATCGTCGACACCCTACTGACTCTTGCCCGAGCTGAATCGGGTCACGCCCGGCCAGACCAACAACCCGTCGATCTCGGCTTGCTCGTCGATGAACTCTGGGAACCACTCCGCCAAACCGCCGACGAGCGAGACCTCCTTTTGACGAAAGAAGGTCAGCCCCCGGTCTGGACGAGCGACAAGCGGTTCCTCCGCCACATTATTGGCAATTTGTTAGGCAATGGCGTGAGCCATGCACCGAATGGAGCGCAACTCGGCCTTGCCTGGGCCAGCAATGCCCTCGAGATCCGAAATCCGGCACCGGACTTCCCGAGCGATCAGGCGGACCGAGTCTTCGATCGTCTCTGGCGTGCCGACCGTTCCCGGACCGGAAACTCCCACTCCGGCCTTGGCCTTTCACTCGCCCGCACCTGCGCCAACATCCTCGGACTCGAGTTGACGGCGAGACACGAAGGTGGGGACTTCATCGCCCGATTAGCTCAACCCGAAGAAAGCCACGCAGCAGGATGAGCCGAGTCCTTCGCTGAGGGTTCCTCACTCAAACACGCCCCCAACCAGGATCACTTCCCCCTCGGGCTGGGGGCTTCCTCCGAGTTCTTCGATACTGACGGCAAAAGCAGTCGCCTTCTGGATGGTCCGGTCCGGACGGAAAACAAATCGGTGATCTGGGCTCGGCTCGATCACTCCACAGGAAACCGGCGCATCACTCCCTTGCTCGAAAACCCAGAGTTGATAGCTTTTGCCTTCGGGGAGCGGAGGCATCTCGGCACAGTGGATGATCCCGGTTTCGCCAAGCTGATTCCAGGCAATCCGAGCCGAAGCATCGGTCGCTGCCTCACTCTGCGAAGCCAAAGCCGCCATCTCCAACTGATTCAGATCTGCCTGCTGCACGAGCGAGTCGCGCTCTGTCTCGAGCTGCTTTTTCTGATAAAACAGCGCCACCGATAGTAGCGCGAAGCACGCAGCAACGAGCCAACCGAGCACAGCCGTGCGCGGCCCCGATGCGACAGCAAGAGATGGCCGTTTGGGCCGAGTCATCGACTCGCCTGAAGCACGTTCTATGATCGCGGCACGGAGGGATTCAGGCGGATCGCCAGTCTCTTCACTCACTGCCAGACTGCTGAGAGTATATCGATACTGACTGACTAAGGCCCTCAGCTCGGCCGATTTTTTGACCTCGTCTAAAAAGCTCTCACGCTCCGCTTCTCCAAGCAGACCTAGCACAAAAAGCACGGCTTCTTCTCTGGATTCGTCTGTGATCATTTTTCGACGCCTCCTTTCCTGAGACATTTCCGCAGTCTTTCCGCCGCTAGGCGCAACCTCGATTTCACGGTCCCCGAAGGAATCGAACACCGTGCGGCAATCTCCTCCATCGTCAGAAACTCAAAATACGCAGATTTTGCTTTTAATACTGTTAAGTAGAGTTTCATGATCACCGCCTGGAAGATCAGTCCTGCCAATTGAGCCTGCAAACAAGGTATCACCAGCAATTAACTGAGGAATCCCTTGCCCTTCAATTAGAAATGAAAGATGTCCAGGAGAATGTCCAGGCGTGAAGAGGACTTTAAGTTCAAGCTCACC
>JBCCBR010000006.1:0-21022 GCA_039033935.1 Verrucomicrobiota bacterium | reverse complement strand
CGTCGATGGGCGTTCACCGAAATTTCCACAGGAACCACCCCCCGTCCGTCTTGCGTTGTTTTTCATTCTCGCTGTCCAGGTAAGCAATCCTTCAGTGCACATCTTTCTCGATTTACCGGCGGTGCGTCATGTAACCGGAGTCAGCGGTCTTAAGCGCGGTGTCGGCGAGACCTTTTCGGGCGCCGTGGGTCGAGATGAAATACTCGAGCACGGAGAGACCGGAGCGGAAGTTGGAAATGATGGGGCGCTCAATGATTTCACCACTGGGCTTGGCCATGAGACCGCGCATCCCGGAGAGCTGCTTGATCTGCTGGCGGTTACCACGGGCCCCGGAATCGACCATCATGAAGAGCGGGCTCGGGAGATTGTCCCCGGCATTGTGCTCGATGGTGCGGAAGAGTGCCTTGGTGATCTCGTCACCGGCGTGGGTCCAGATGTCGACGATCTTGTTGTAGCGCTCCTTGTTGGTGATGACACCGGCGCGATACTGATCGTTGGCTTTCTGCACCTCGGCGGTGGCGCTGTCGACTTCGATCTGCTTCTCGTCGGGAATGATCATGTCGAAGATACCAACAGAGGTTCCCGAGCGGGTTGCTTCTTTGAAGCCGAGTGATTTGAGGCGGTCGAGCGAAGCGACGGTCTCAGTTTGGCCACCGGCCTGATAGCAGCGCCAGATGATGTCGGAGAGCTGCTTCTTGCCGACGGTCTCGTTAAAGAAACCAAGGTTTTCAGGCCAGATTTCGTTAAAACGGACGCGGCCAGCTGTCGTGATGATCACCTTGCGCTCTTTGTCGCCGTAGATGTGCTCGTCCATGCCGCGATCGGGATTGCTCATCCGGATCGGATCGTGCATGTCGATCGAGCGGTTCGCGACGGCGAACTCAACTTCGGTGGTGTCCGCAAAAAGTGGCAGGGTCGCCTCCTTGTCCGGATCGCGAAGCGGGATCTCGCGGCAGTAGGTGAGGAAGTAGCAGCCCAGCGTAATATCCTGCGACGGAGTTGTGATCGGCTTGCCGCTCGACGGGGTGAAGATGTTGTTCGGCGCGAGCATCAGCATGCGCGCCTCCATCTGCGACTCGACCGAGAGTGGCACGTGGACTGCCATCTGGTCGCCGTCGAAGTCGGCGTTGTAGGCGGTACAAACCAGCGGGTGGACGCGGATCGCGGAGCCCTCGATCAGGACCGGCTCGAATGCCTGGATAGAGAGGCGGTGCAGAGTCGGAGCTCGGTTGAGCAGCACCGGGTGACCCTTGGTGACCTCTTCGAGAATATCCCAGACCTCCGGCGTTTTCCGCTCGATCAGCTTTTTCGCGCTTCGCACCGTGTGGACGAAGCCGAGTTCTTTGAGGCGCCGGATGATGAAGGGCTCGAACAAGACCAACGCCATCTTCTTGGGCAGACCGCACTGGTTGAGCTTGAGATCGGGACCGATAACGATCACAGAACGACCGGAGTAGTCGACGCGTTTGCCGAGCAGGTTCTGACGGAAACGCCCGCCTTTGCCCTTGAGCATGTCGGAGAGCGACTTAAGCGCGCGATTACCGGCTCCGGTCACAGCGCGACCATGACGGCCGTTGTCAAAGAGGGCATCGACGGCCTCCTGGAGCATCCGCTTCTCGTTTCGGATGATGACGTCAGGCGTCTTGAGCTGGAGCAGGTTTTTGAGACGGTTGTTCCGGTTGATGACGCGACGGTAGAGATCGTTGAGATCAGAGGTCGCGAAGCGTCCGCCCTCAAGTGGGACGAGGGGTCGGAGATCGGGTGGGATCACCGGGAGCACTTCGAGCATCATCCACTCGGGACGAGTCTGGGAATTGTGGAAGCCCTGGGCGAGCTTAAGTCGCTTCGCGAGCTTTTTGCGGACCTGCTTGGAGCGGGTCTTTGTCATCGCTTCCTCGAGCTCTTCGATGAGCGCGGGGAGATCGCAACGGGTCAGGAGATCGCGGACTGCTTCGGCACCCATTCCGGCGGTGAAGCCTTCCATGCCGTATTCCTCCTGAGCATCGCGATATTCGAGCTCGGTGAGGAGCTGGGCGGGCTCAAGCGGGGTGTTGCCGGGATCGATAACGATGTAGTCCTCGTAGTAGATGACGCGCTCGAGCTGGCGAGCACTCATGTCGAGCATGAGGCCGATGCGGGAGGGCATGCACTTGTAGAACCAAATGTGCGAGACCGGCACGGCCAGCTCGATATGGCCCATGCGCTCGCGACGGACGCGGCTCAGGGTCACCTCAACGCCGCAACGGTCACAGACGACGCCTTTGTGCTTGATGCGCTTGTATTTGCCGCAGGCGCACTCCCAGTCCTTGGTCGGACCGAAAATTCGCTCGCAGAAGAGGCCACCCTTTTCCGGCTTGAAGGTCCGGTAATTGATGGTCTCAGGATTTTTCACCTCGCCACGACTCCACGAACGGATGGTGTCGGGGCTCGCCACAGTGATGCGGACGTGATCGAAACTATCGGACTTGCGCTCAAGACCGAAGATTTGATCGAGATGGGTTTCAGAGCTCAGGGATGGAACTGACACGGTAGGAATGGGCTGAGGTTGGTCGAGGAAAATCGAAATTAGGGTGCAGGAGCGCTTTCGAGGACGCCACCGCTCACAAGGAGCGGTTCTGCTATGGATGATGGAAACTTAGATGGCGATGCTCTCAGCAAGGATCTCTTCGGGTGATTTGTCGGAAGAACCGACGCGGACGTCGAGACCGAGTGATTGCATTTCTTTGATGAGCACGTTGAAGGACTCGGGAGTGCCAGCGTCGAGGGTGTTGTCGCCTTTGACGATGGACTCGTAAATGCGGGTCCGCCCCTGGACGTCGTCGGACTTGACGGTGAGCAGCTCTTGGAGGGTGTAGGCAGCACCGTAGGCTTCGAGCGCCCACACCTCCATCTCGCCGAAGCGCTGTCCGCCATACTGAGCCTTACCACCGAGCGGCTGCTGGGTGACGAGCGAGTAGGGACCGACAGCACGGGCGTGAATTTTATCCTGCACAAGGTGGCCGAGCTTCAGCATGTAAATAATGCCGACGACAACGTCCTGATAAAAGGCGTCGCCGGTGCGACCGTCGTAAAGCTGGGATTTACCATTGAGACCGATCCACTCGAAGCCCTCGGTCGCTTTCGCTTCCTCAAGGTATTCGACGATTTTGCTCTCAGGAATCCCGTCGAACACAGGAGTCGCGACTTTGAAGCCGAGTGCTTTGGCGGCGACGCCAAGGTGGGTTTCGAGGACCTGCCCGACGTTCATCCGGCTCGGCACGCCGAGTGGGTTGAGACAAATGTCGACCGGGGTGCCATCTTCGAGGTAGGGCATGTCTTCCTCAGGCACGATGGTGGCAACGACACCCTTGTTCCCGTGACGACCGGCCATCTTGTCACCGACGGAGAGCTTCCGCTTTTTAGCGACGTAGACTTTGACCTGCTTGATGACACCGGGATCGACTTCGTCGCCGGACTCGATCCGGTCGAGCTGACGCTCCCGCTCCATGTCGATGTCGGAGAACTTCTGCTCGAAGCTCTGCACGATATCGAGAATCTTGTTGCGGATCGGACTCGGGTCGATCTCGATATTGGAGTAGTTGTCAGCGAGCTTGCGGAGAAGCGTCTTGGTGATCTTGCGGTTGGCCGGGATGATGATTTCGCCGGAGCGACCGTTGACGACATCGAGCGGGATCTTTTCCCCAAGCAGGATGTCGGAGAGCTTATCAGTGAGCTGCTCGGTGATCTCTTCGTGGCGCCGCTTGTGCTCCTCGATGATCTGCTTCTCCTGCTTCATCTTCTCCTTCGGATCGAGCTTCTCCTGGCTGTTAGCGCTCCGTGAAGAGACGCGCACATCCATGACGATCCCGATACAACCAGAAGGAACGCGAAGGGAGGTGTCCTTCACGTCGGCCGCTTTTTCACCAAAGATAGCGCGGAGGAGACGCTCTTCAGGAGCTAGCTCGGTCTCGCTCTTCGGCGTGATTTTGCCGACAAGAATGTCGCCTGGCTTGACCTCGGCACCGACGCGTATGACGCCATCTGGCCCGAGATCGGCAAGTGCCTCTTCACCGACGTTGGGGATATCGCGTGTGATCTCCTCGGGGCCGAGCTTGGTGTCGCGGGCGCCGATGTCGAACTCATCGATGTGAATCGAGGTGTAGATGTCCTCTTTCACGATCCGCTCGGAGATGACGATGGCGTCCTCGAAGTTGTAGCCATTCCACGGCATGAAGGCGACGACGCAGTTTCGCCCGAGGGCCAGCTCACCCATTTCGGTGGACGGGCCGTCGGCGATCACATCGCCCCGCTGCACCCGGTCACCGACCCGAACAATCGGCTTTTGGTTGATGCAGGTGTTCTGATTGGACCGCTGGTACTTGAGCAGGTTGTAGATATCGACTTCGGCCGCGACGTCCGTCGATTCTTCGGAGGTTTCGACCCGGACCACGATCCGGGTCGCGTCGACCTGCTCCACCACACCGTCGCGCTTGGCGACCACGGTCACCCCGGAGTCGCGGGCCACGATGTACTCCATGCCTGTTCCCACCAGCGGAGCGTCGGTCTTCACCAGCGGCACAGCCTGCCGCTGCATGTTGGAGCCCATCAGCGATGACCTGACCGGCCTTCACCTTGTTGCCGCGCGCGACGATCGGGCGCTGGTTAATGCAAGTCCCCGCATTGGATCGCATGAATTTGCGGAGCGGGTAAACGTGAAGACCATTCGCCGGATCGCTTTTCAGCTTGAATGGGTTGGTCAAGAATTGCGCCTCGGAGCAGGGCAGCTCGCCATCTTTGCTGACCACGATGATCTCAGCGGTGGCAGCCGCGACCGTGCCGTTTGCCTCAGCGACGACAACGGCGCGAGAATCGCGAGCAACTTTCGACTCCATTCCGGTGCCGACGTAAGGAGAGTCGGACACCAGGAGAGGCACGCCCTGGCGTTGCATGTTCGACCCCATCAGAGCGCGGTTGGCATCATCGTGCTCAAGGAAAGGGATCAACGAAGCCGCAACCGACACGAGCTGCTTCGGTGAGACGTCCATGTAGGCCGCCTGGTCGGGCGTCACTTCAATAAAGTCGCCAAGGTGACGGACCGTGATTTGCTCGGTCTGGAAGTTGCCCTTGTCATCAATGATGTTGTTGGCCTGTGCGATGAGGTAGCCCTCTTCCTGATCGGCGGTGAGATACTCGATTTTCTTGCTGACCTTGCCTTTGATAATCCGTCGGTAGGGCGTCTCGATAAAGCCAAACTCGTTGATCCGCGCGTAGCAGCTCATCGAGTTGATGAGACCGATGTTGGGACCCTCGGGAGTCTCAATCGGACAGATCCTACCGTAGTGGGAAGGGTGCACGTCGCGCACCTCGAAGCCAGCGCGATCTCGGTTTAGACCGCCAGGACCGAGCGCAGAAAGACGACGCTTGTGAGTCAGCTCGGACAGGGGATTGATCTGATCCATGAACTGGCTCAGCTGGGAGCGACCAAAGAAATCACGAACCACCGCAGCGAGCGCTTTCGGATTGACCAGCTTCGACGGAGTCATTCCATCGAGATTGATGTCGAACAGAGTCATCCGCTCTTTGACGAGACGCTCCGTCCGGGCAAGTCCAACCCGGCACTGGTTGGCAAGCAACTCACCGACCGCACGAATGCGGCGGCTACCGAGGTGGTCGATGTCGTCGAGGACACCCTCTCCAGCGCGGAGGCTGAGCAGATAATCCATCGCCGCGAGAAAGTCCTCGGAGGTGATAACGCGCTCGTTCTCATCGATGTCGAGACCGAGCTTCTGGTTCATCTTGTAACGACCAACGCGCGTCAGATCATATTTCTTCGGGTCAAAGAAAAGGCGCTTGAGCAGGGCGCGGGCGTTGGCCACGGTCGGAGGGTCACCGGGCCGGAGGCGACGGTAGATGTCCTTGAGAGCTTCCTCTTCGTTTGCGGCGGGATCTTTTTTGAGTGATTTGACGAGCAGGTCGTCGTGTGACGCGAGAATGATCGGGACTGACTTGATTCCGAGTCCGTGAAGCTGCTGGATGGTCGCGAGCGTGAGCGGCTCGTATGCCTTCGCGACGACGAGATCGCCGTCGAGCACATCTTCGAAGATCACTTTGTTCTCCAACTCTGACTCATCGACATTGGGATCGATCTTCAGCTTCGCCACTTCGTAAAACTGGCGGATGATGTCCTCGTCGGTCGGATAGCCGATTGCCCGGAGAAAAGTGGTCGCGAGGAATTTACGGCGACGACGACGACGGTCGAGGTAGACGTAAAGCAGGTCGTTGGTATCGAACTGCACCTCCATCCAGCTCCCGCGATCAGGAATGATCCGGAAGCCGTGCAGCGTTTTACCATTGAGGTGGAGATTTGTTTCAAAACAGACGCCTGGGCTGCGGTGCAGTTGGGAGACGACCACTCGCTCGGCCCCGTTGATGACGAAGGTTCCGCGCTGCGTCATCATGGGCAGCTCCCCCATGTAGACCCGCTCTTCTTTCGTCCCAGCCTCGTCGGTCAACGAAAAGGTCACGTAAAGCGGCGCACTGAAGGTCTCTCCCTCCCGAAGCGACTCGAGAGCCGTCATTTTCGGCTCGCCCACGTCATACTTCACAAAATCGAGAGTGAATTTTTCGTCGTAGCTCTGGATTGGAAAAACCTCCTCAAAGACTGATTGAAGGCCGGTCGAGACCCTCTCGGAAGGGGCGATCGCTGTCTGAAGGAATTCCTTGTAAGAATCGAGCTGGACCTCGATGAGATTCGGCGTGTCAATCGCCTCCTCGATCTTGCCGAAATGGATGCGTTCTGGCTTTTTGGCTGCGGCTGGCATAGGTGGAGCTAGTTTGTGGGCTGGAATGCAGACGGCGATTCAGACACAACTCTGGTGAGCAGAGGAGATGGGAAAGAATCGGTAGCTTGCACAGTGTGGCGTCGGATCTGTAGACGCCGAAGCCCGGACGCCTCGAAAAACGACCGGGATTCGGAGCCTGAACGGGTAGAAATTAGCGGTAGGATGATCTGCTTCCCAAGTTTCTACGATTGAATTTGAGTTTTTGTTTGAAAAATCTTCCCCGCCCCCAAATCGGAGGCGAGGAAGGTGAAAAGTGATCAGATTGATTACTTGAGTTCGACGGTAGCGCCGGCGTCCTCGAGCTTTTTCTTGATTTCTTCTGCTTCGTCCTTGGGAGCACCCTCTTTGATGGTCTCGGGAGCACCTTCGACAATCTTCTTCGCATCAGCAAGACCGAGGCCAGAGATTGCCTCGCGCACAGCTTTAATCACTGCGATCTTGTTGTCACCGAATGAAGCGAGGACGACGTCGAATTCGTCTTTCTCTTCAGCGGCTTCTTCGCCACCGCCACCGCCCGGAGCAGCGACTGCGACAGCTGCAGGAGCAGCCGCGCTGACCCCCCACTTGTCTTCCAAGGCTTTCACAAGGTCAGCCACTTCGAGAACGGTCAAGCCGCTCAGTTGATCTACGAGTTCGTCTGTAGTTGCCATCTTATTGATTGGGTGTCGCCGCGTCGGGAAGCTTTCCCGTCATTTAAAGCGCTGTGACTCAGCGCTCGGCAAGGAACCCATTGGGTTTGGTTTTCTATTCTTTGAGGCGAGCATTCGCACTGGCGAGGCCGCACCGCAAAATTGGTAAAATGAGATCGAGAGAGGTTTTCTAGTTTCAGCCCTGATCTTGCTTCGCCTGAAGCAATCGCGCGAGTGAAGCACCGGGCTCGTTGAGAACGCTGACAAGTTTCTGCGCTGGTGAATTGAGCACACCGAGAAGCTGCGCCTGGAGCACTTCTTTGGCGGGCAGATCGGCAAGAGCAGCGACCTGAGCCGCTTCCAGAAATTCTCCATCGAGGACCCCGCACCGCATGACGGGTTTCTCGGAATCCTTTGCGAATGTCTTGGCGACTTTGGCTGCGGCGCAGACGTCTTCCTCACCCGTGATCAGGGCAGTCTGGCCGGAAAGGTGTTCGGCGATCTCCTCGGGAAACTCGGCACTGCTCGAGGCCCGCTTCACGAAGGTATTCTTGGCGACTTGAAACTTGGCACCGACTTCTTTGAGCTGCTTCCGAAACTCGGCGAACTGCGGGACAGTCATGCCCGAATAATCGGTCACGAGCATGAATGGCGAGCTGTTAAGCTTGCTGAGAAGGTCGTCGATGATGACTTGTTTGACTTCTTTCATCGGGTTGAAAATAAAAGTGTTCTTGGAAATGAAGAGTGTTAGCGCCACGCAGAGAGGTCGATCGACACCCCAGGACTCATGGTTGCGACAAGCGTGCCCGACTCGAGGAAAATACCCTTGGCCGAGGCGGGACGGGCTGCGTTGACCGCATCGATCACGGCTCGACTGTTTTCCAGAATCGCTTCGTTGGTGAACGAGGCCTTCCCCACTGGAACGGCGATGTTGCCATTTTTATCGAGTTTGAAATCAACTCGACCAGCTTTGACCGCCTTGACCGCTTCCGCCGTATCATCTGTCACCGTGCCCGTCTTGGGGTTCGGCATAAGACCGCGAGGACCGAGAGCTCTGCCCAACTTACGGACTTCGGACATCGCCGCCGGTGTCGCAATCACAACATCGAAATCCATCCAGCCGCTCTGGACCTCTTTCACTAGATTTTCGAAACCGACGTGCTCGGCACCAGCATTTTTCGCCTGAGTCGCGGCATCGCCCTCGGCAAAGACAAGCACCCGGACGTCTTTTCCGCTACCATTCGGAAGCGGGCAAGTGCCACGCACCATCTGATCGGACTGACGAGGGTCAACGCCCACCTTGAACGAGACGGTGACCGTCGGATCGAACTTGGGGGCGGGGAATTTTTTGAGGACCTCGACGGCGTCTTCGAGGCTATACTCGCGCTCGATGTCGACGAGAGCGAGCGCTTGCTGGTATCGTTTACTTCTTTTCTGAGGCATGGTTCAGGGAGCAGTGCGAGCGGACCTGTAGGCCCTCCTGCGGTTGGTTGGTTAGGTGTGCGCGAATCTCAGATGCGACCCGCGAAAAAAGGATCAATCGGCAATCTCAAGTCCCATCTGGCGGGCTGTGCCTGCGAGAATACGGGCAGCCATCTCTTCGTCATCCGTATTCAGGTCAGCGATTTTAGCTTTGACGACTTCGTTGAGCTGAGCGCGGGTGATCTTCCCGACCTTCTTTTTGTGAGGCTCACCAGATCCTGAAGCAATGTTGGCAGCTTTCTTGAGGAGGACGGCGGCGGGTGGCTGCTTACAGACAAAGTCGAAGCTCTTGTCTCCGTAAACACTGATCACGACCGGCAAAAGATCGCCGGCATTCTGCTGGGTACGAGCGTTAAACTCTTTGCAGAACTCCATGATGTTGACCCCGGCCTGGCCCAGAGCAGGACCTACCGGAGGAGAGGGATTCGCAGCTCCAGCGGGGATTTGGAGTTTGAGGACGTTGACGACTTCTTTAGCCATGTTGCTTGTGTGATTTAAGAAAAATTAATTTGGGGAGAGGGCAGAAAAAAACTGACGGGCTCGCTGAGGTCTACACTTCCAACCCCGGCGGAGGCCTGATTCATCCAACTTCGACCTGCCAGTATTCGAGCGGCACGAGTGTCTCGCGACCGAAGATGTTAACCGAAACCATTAGCTCGCCTTTGTCTTCGTTGACCTCGGCGATTATGCCAGTCTGACCTTGGAAAGGCCCATCGGAAACGATCACGGTATCACCCACTTCGTATTCGACGGCTGGCTTGATACTACCCTCCCGCTCTTTGATCTGGGCAAGCATACCCTCCACCTCGTGCATCGGCATCGGGATCGGCTTGTCCTTGGTTCCCGCAAAGTTGATAACCCCGTCTGTTTCCTGAATGAAATACCAGGTGCGATCGACAACGGAATTGTCGTCGTGCAGGAGGTGCATGTTGATGATGATGTAACCGGGGAAAAACTTTCGGTTGGCTTCCCTCTTCTGGCCTGCTTTGACCTCGGCAACGCGCTCCTGAGGCACCAAGACTTCGTAGATGAACTCAGCCATTTCCTCGGCTTCGATGCGGCGCTCAATGCTGTCCCGCACCTTCAACTCCTGGCCGGAGAGAACGTGGACGACATACCACTGATCAGAGGGTGACGGGATGGTCGGCATGAGTTTAAAGAGGCGGTTCGGAGTTCGCTGAATCGCGTCGGGAAAACGACTAGGTTAAAATCCGCTCGTGAGAAAGTTCATCGCGTTTCGCATCGCAAAGTCGACCGTCGCGACGTAGGCGCCGAGCAAGATCATTGCGATGAGGATGACGATAGTGGAATCGATAAGCTGCTTGTAGCGCTTGACCCCTTTTTCTTTCGGATCCCAGGGCCAGGTCGCCTTTTTCAATTCGCTGCGGACTTCTCCGAAATAATTGAGCAGTTTTTTCATCAGTGAGATCGAAAAGTATGGCGCCTTGGTAGGTCCGGTTGGGAAATCTCGATAATGTGAGGTCGATCGCAGGGCAGCCGAGACTCGAACTCGGAACCAACGGTTTTGGAGACCGCTACTCTACCAATTGAGCTACTACCCTTTGTAAATCGAAACCCGGTGTTTTCGGCGGAAAGAGGGGAGCCGACGAATCGGATCCCCTCTTAAAAAGGATGACCGGTGAGTCGCGCCGAACGAATCACCGGCCGCAAGATTGCAAATTTACCAATTGGGATCAGTCGAGAATATCAGAGACACGACCTGCACCCACTGTGCGGCCACCCTCACGGATCGCGAAGCGGATGGTCTTCTCCATCGCAATCGGAGTGATGAGCTGGACTTCCATGTTGACGTTATCGCCAGGCATGACCATCTCGACACCGTCAGGAAGGTTCACAGAACCAGTCACGTCCGTAGTACGGAAGTAGAACTGAGGACGGTAGTTGTTGAAGAACGGCGTGTGACGACCGCCTTCGTCCTTTGAGAGAACGTAAACCTCGGCCTTGAAGTGCTTGTGAGGAGTGATCGAACCGGGCTTGGCAACGACCTGGCCACGCTCGATGTCTTCCTTCTTAACACCACGGAGCAGGAGTCCGACGTTGTCACCAGCCTGACCTTCGTCGAGCAGCTTACGGAACATTTCGATGTCTGTAACCGTCGTCTTCTGAGTGTCTTTGATTCCAACGATCTCGACCTCTTCCATCTTCTTGACGATTCCACGCTCGATACGACCGGTCGCAACCGTTCCACGCCCTTCGATCGAGAACACGTCCTCGATTGGCATGAGGAAGTCCAGATCGACCGGACGCTCAGGAAGCGGGATGTAGTCGTCGACAGCTTCCATCAGCTTGAGGATGTTCTCCTGATGCGAAGCGTCTCCCTCGAGAGCCTTCAGAGCAGATCCGCGGACAATCGGGATGTCGTCGCCAGGAAATTCATAAGATTCGAGCAATTCGCGAACCTCCATCTCCACCAGATCGAGAAGCTCCTCATCGTCGACTTGGTCGACCTTGTTGAGAAAGACCACAATCGCCGGAACACCAACCTGACGAGCGAGAAGAATGTGCTCGCGAGTCTGCGGCATCGGACCGTCTGCTGCCGAGCAGACGAGGATCGCTCCGTCCATCTGCGCCGCACCGGTGATCATGTTCTTCACATAATCGGCGTGTCCGGGACAATCGACGTGGGCATAGTGGCGATTCTCGGTCTCATACTCGACGTGCGCCGTCGAAATGGTGATACCGCGCTCGCGCTCCTCTGGAGCACCGTCGATTTCGTCGTAGGCGCGCTTCTCAGCGAATCCTTTATCGGCAAGGGTTGAGGTGATCGCAGCGGTAAGCGTCGTTTTTCCATGGTCAACGTGACCGATGGTACCGACGTTACAGTGCGGCTTATTACGTTCAAAAGCTTCTTTGGCCATTGTTGTTTGGTAGGTTTGTTGGTGACGGATTTGGCGCAGTCGACTGATCGACCACACTTTATCCCGCTACGATTGAGATGTTTTTTATTTTTTTTCTTACCGTTTTGGAGTTGGTTTAAAGAGGAAGCTCTTGACGGGATTTGAACCCGTGACCTCTTCCTTACCAAGGAAGTGCTCTACCCCTGAGCTACAAGAGCATCTGGGACTGGGGAGGCTTTGCTTCGATCAGCTACGATTTTTCAGAACCGTATCATCACGCGACAGACACCTCAACAAACCCGGACGCATCCTACCCCCGCTTCGAGAGACAAAAACCTCGTTACCGCGCCCATTTTCGGAGCGGAAATCGAGGCAGGCCAGACGTCCCGGGAGATTTAGCGGCGAACACTACGCGGTGTCTCAGTGGTGTCAAAAAAAAGTTCCCCTATTTCTTTTAAAAACGGATTCCCTCTCAGGACGCTGAAATATCCTCTGAGAAGCGCTCAATGGCGGTCGCCCGGCCAGTCTCAGGGTCCCCCTCGACGATTACCCCACGGAGTCCGACATCGCCGCCCGCGACGGGAAAACGCTTCGGTGTCGAAGTCAGAAATCTTTCCACGACAGGCTCAATTGATCGGCCCAATACTGAGCCGAGCGGCCCACACATCCCGGCATCGCAAAGGAATCCAGTCCCACCCGGGAAAATTTGTTCATCTGCGGTCTGAACGTGCGTGTGTGTCCCGACCACCAAAGTCGCCTTTCCATCGAGGAGCCGACCCATCGCAATCTTCTCACTGGTCGTCTCGGCATGGAAATCGACCACAAGGAGGTCACAAGGATCTTCTGCAGAGAGACGCTCGACTTCGCTGAGAACGGCCAGGAAAGGGTTCTCCAAAGGAGGCTGCATGAAAGTCCTCCCCTGAACGTTGATCACTCCGACCCGGCCCTTTGCGGTTTCGAGAACGATTGAACCACTGCCGGGAGCGCCCTCCGGATAATTGATGGGGCGGAGCACTCGCGGCTCCGTTTCGAGGTAGGGAATAATCTCGTTCCGATCCCAAATGTGATCACCGCTCGTGATCACAGCGATATTGGCGCGTAGCAAAGCGATCGCTAGCTTGGGCGTCATGCCGCGCCCGGCGGCAGCGTTCTCGCCGTTTGCGATGACGAAGTCGATTGAGTGCTCCTCCCGAATCCGCGGGAGTGCTCCAACCACCGCGCTCCTGCCTGGTTCACCAACAATATCCCCTAGAAATAAGATCCGAAGCATGCTCCACTGATCTTTCGGTAAAGGTTAGAAGGAGGCAACCACCAATCGGCTTTACTCCTTCTCCAGGATCAACAGCCCATGCAGACTCGAACCCTGACTCAGCGGATCAGCACGGTTTTTGTTCAGGCTCGTCCATGGTCGGCTCCTGCGACTTGTCGATTTTCATTTCAGGCGATTGCTGTCTGGCTGATTCTCGGGTCCTTTGCTTCGACAACGCCGCTCGGCGCCTCTTCACTTGTTTCAGAGACGCCCGCAACGTTTGAGCTGGCAGGACCGCCTCAACCAATCATCCCACCGGATCCCCGTGTCGCCCGGCTCGGTAAAATCCCCGACTGGTCAAGACTCGACGCCTATCAGGAAAAACTGACTCGCGAGGAGTTCGTCTACCTGCTCGATCACTGCTACAGCCGAACCCCGGAAGAGCACAACCAGCATATCCGAGTCGTCAGCGATCGGGCTTACATCGTGAAACAGTCGAACCACCCAGTCGGTGGCTGGTATGAATTAAGATTCCGAACCTCAGACTCCCTCTCGCTCGACGGACCGCGCTACTGGCGCAAACCGACTGAGTTGCGAGACATTCATCCAAACTCGACCCGTCCCCTCGAGGGGCTTCATGTCGCGGTCGATCCCGGGCATATCGGAGGTGACTGGGTCCGGTGGGATGACCGGCACTTTAGCATCATCAAAGACACGATCGAAGTGAGGGAAGGTGAGATGAATCTGCGTGTCGCAAAGATTCTCGAACGCGACCTCTCGCTCCTCGGAGCGCGGGTGACATTGACCCGAGAGGAAAATGCGCCGGTGACGGAAGAGCGAGTCGAAACCCTTGAGGATGAAGCACGCTCTTATCTGCTGAGCCGACGGAAGGTTCCATCCGCCGGCCTGATTGCCTCGACCACCAAGGCCATGTTCGCGATCTCAAGCGAAATCCGCACCCGCAGCGAGATACTGAACACCGAGATCCAGCCCGACATTGCCCTCTGCCTCCACTTCAATGCCTCACCCTGGGGCAGTCGGCCATCGTTTCGCCAATCCAATCACCTTCACATCCTGATCAATGGTTGCTACAGCGCCGGAGAAATCGCCGAGGATGACACCCGGCTCGAGATGCTTTTGAGGATACTGCAGCGCGTCTATTACGAGGAAGTAGCCATCTCCGACGAAATCATCCGCTCAATGAAATCGGAGACCCGCCTGCCCGCTTTCGCCTACGACGGCAGCAACGGCATGTCGGTAAATGAGAACGGGTTTCTCTGGGCACGGAACCTCCTCGCCAACCGCGTCTTCATGTGTCCGGTGATTTTCTTCGAGCCCTACTGCATGAATCACCGTGAAATTTACGAGCGCGTCCAAATGGGAGAGTATCCCGGCCTGCGCGAGGTGAATGGGATCTATCGCAAGAATATCTATCAAGAGTATGCCGACGGGGTGACTGCCGGCTTGGTCCGCTATTATCGGGGGAAAAGGTGAACCGCTGAATACGGGAGACCGCAGCCGAGACACTCCATGCATTTCGCCCGACGAAATCAGCCCTAGCTCGGGACGCCGCTGAGCCGGTCACTTTACCGATAAGCACAACTACCTAAATACCAACGGCTATCACCGAAGAAGCAGGCGTTTTCTGTTTCCGGGCACAGAACATGCTCGACTGGTCGCATCACCTGAATGCGTACCCTACCCCTCCTAAAGCAGATCCTCATTGTTGCAATCGGCTGCACTTCCGCGCTCGCCCAGGAGCATCATCATTTCGAGCGAGTTGTCGATTTGGCACGCGAGCGTGCTGCGGTTGCCTACCAGGCCCCCGCCTCACTGCCAAATGTCCTCGCGGAGCTGAACTACGATCAATACCGTGCCATTGACACGGCCGATGACGCGATCCTGTGGGCCGACCAGGCTTCGAAATTCCGGATCGAGCTACTCCATCTTGGCTATCTCTTTAAAAAGCCAGTGCAGGTCCACATCGTGGACCCTGAGGGTAGCGCCAGGCTAATCCCATTCACCAAAGACCGTTTCGAATACTCTCGGCTGGTTGTTCACGAGTCGATCGAGGAATCGGCGATCGGTGGGTATGCAGGGTTTCGACTCCGCTACCCGCTCAATGGAGGACCAAGCGACTTCGACGAAATTGGCTCGTTCATCGGTGCGAGCTATTTCAGGCTACTCGGAAAAGACCAGCGCTACGGACTCTCCGCACGCGGCCTCGCCCTCGACACAGTACTGCCCGATGCGACCGAGGAATTCCCCGACTTCGTCGCCTACTGGCTTCACCAGCCTCAGCCAGATGCTGATGTGCTCGAGATCCACGCCTTGCTCGACAGCCCTAGCGTAGCGGGCGCTTTCCGATTCTTGATTGAACCCGGACTCAGCACCGTCGCTAAAATTGACGTGACGCTATGCTTTCGCTCCGCCCGCCAAAGTGTTGGTCTGGCGCCGCTCACGTCGATGTACTGGTTTGGCGAGAACCACAAGGAACGTCCCTTCCTTGACTGGCGGCCCGAAGTTCACGACTCCGATGGTCTCCTCATTGAGACGCCGATCGAAACTCAGTGGAGACCACTCTACAACCACCACGCGATCCGAAATGCGTGGTTCTCTGCTCCTGAAATGGCGGGCTTCGGCCTCTTTCAGAGAGACCGAGATTTTGAGAGCTACCAAGATCTCAGCAACCCCTACTGGCTCACGCCGACTGCCTGGATCTCGCCGCTGGGGGACTGGCCAGCTGGTGATGTCCGTCTCATTGAATTGCCGACTAACAACGAGGCAATGGATAATGTGGTTTGCTACTTTCAACCCAGCGATCTTCCAAAAGCAGGAGACGAAATCAGCTATTCCTATGAGTTGGGGTGGAAAATGGAGGACGAGGTGTCCCTCTCGCCAAACCGAGCCATCTCGACCCGGCTTGGTGAGATCGTTGGCTTCCCTGATACTCGCCGCTTTGTGATCGACTTCATCGGTCCCGATCTTGAGGCACTCCCGGCTGATGCCCCCATCTTCGCTGAGATCACCTCAAGCACGAATGGCTACGTGACTGAGAATCAATGCTTCAAAAACGTGAAAACCGAAGGTTGGCGGGTCGAATTCAAACTCGATACCGATGACGACAACGTTCAGCCCGTCGAGCTGCGATGCTTTCTCAAAGATCCTGTCACCGGCAACCGTTTATCAGAAACATGGACCTATCAGTGGAGTCCCTAATTCCCGTGCCATCTGACCAAGAGGCATTCGCCGACTGCAGCGAGTCTCTCCATCAGTGGGACGAGGCCTACCGCCGCGTCGAAGGCTATTTTCTGGCTCTCGGGATCGACAATAAATTGCTGCTCAGCTCGCTTGTTCTCAAAATACTGGGGCGAGCCAGCGATCAGCACGATCAGGATCCGGCTCGAGACCCAATCACCCTTGCCGCCGCGGAAGCCGATCGCTACCTCGTCTCGTGGTTCCGTCGGGTCCTCGGAGAGGAAGGGGCCGAGCCGGAAGATCGCCTCTCTGCACGCGGGCGTCTCGCTCTGCTCTTGGTCCAGCACGAGGTGCCCTGGCAGCAGTTGTTTATCAGCGATGAGCCGGTCCCAGAGACCTATCGGATCGCTCTGCAGCGGGCCTATCTCCAGGCAGATCCCGAGTTCAGCTTTCTCGAAATGCAACCTCGGCCAATCGATCTTGGGATCGTCGACGCGGCGAATCGAGCCTTTGAAAAGATGGGACGGTTCCGATCGCTCGTGCAATGGGCCCTCTGGCTCGGCGGGGCCATTGGCTTTGCCACGCTTTTCTATCTGACCCGTCCCTGATTAAATCCATGAATCCGCGAGACACCGTCGCCGCTCTCCGAGGACTCGAGGCGAAATCGACCCTCAAGACTTTCCTGTTTTTCACCGTCGTGCTGAGCCTCAGCGCTGTCGGCATCTTTTTGATGGCGGACTCGCTCTGGAGTTTCGGCATGAGCGGCTTCAGCCTCCTGATGCTGTTTCTTTTTGCGATCCTCTTCAGCTACCTCTCATTCGGCTTCACGCACGCCCTGATCGGCTTTCTACTGCGACGGTGCTCTTCGGATGCTGCGGGAATGCACAGCCGCGAACTCCCGCCGTGGGAGAAAGATCCGACCGAGCCAAAACCGCGCTGTGCCATCGCTATCCCGATCTACAACGAGCCGGTCGATCGAGTGTTCTCAGGGATTCAAGCGATCTTCGATGCGGTGATGCGCTCGGAAGAAAGCGACACCTTCGATTTCTTCATCCTCTCAGACTCAACCAGCCCCGACCAGTGGGTCGCTGAAGAAAAGGCGTGGATGAAGCTGGTGCAGCAGCGCGATTGCCAGAACCGTGTTTTCTACCGGCATCGACCCAAAAACGTGAATAAGAAAAGCGGCAACATCTCTGACTTCTGCCGGACCTGGGGAGATCACTACCGCTACCTCGTCGTCCTCGATGCAGACAGCATCATGACTGCCGACTGCCTCGTGGAACTCTATCGGAGGATGGAATCGAACCCCCGCGTCGGCCTGATTCAGACCGCTCCGATGCTGGTCGGCGCCCAATCGCTGTTCGGGCGCATGCAGCAGTTTGCCAACCGCCTCTATGGCCCACTTTTTATCGAAGGACTCGCCTACTGGCAGCAGTGTGGCGGCAACTTCTGGGGTCACAACGCGATCATCCGGCTGCGGCCATTTATTGAAGACTGTGATTTGCCCGAGTTGCCGGGGCGAAGACCATTCGGAGGCCACATCCTCTCCCATGATTTCGTCGAGGCAGGGCTGCTGCGACGAGCGGGCTGGGAGGTCTGGTTAGCTCCCGACCTCGGAGGCAGTTACGAAGAAGGTCCGCAGGGCCTGATCGAGTCGGCGATTCGCGACCAACGCTGGTGTCAGGGAAATCTTCAGCACAGCTTGCTGCTCTTCGCCCGGGGCCTGAGGGGCAAAACCCGCCTCCACCTCGCCAACGGCATACTCGGGTATATCTGCTCCCCACTCTGGCTGCTCTTCATGGTCGCGACGGTGCTCGTGGCTATGACGACACCTCCCGAGGCGCTGCGGCAGGCGGCATCTACTCCATCTGCGCTGGGGTTACTGAGCCTCACGGCGGTTTTGCTATTCGGGCCGAAGATACTTTGTCTCGTCGATCTGCTGTTTGATCGCGAGCGACGCGCTCAGTTCGGAAACTGGGGAAACGCTGCCACCGGGGTGATTGCCGAGACCATTTTCAGCGCTCTCTTTGCCCCGATCCTGATGCTTTACCACACTCGCTTTGTGATTTGTAATCTGCTTGGCAGGACGGTCGGTTGGCCAACCCAGCGTCGCGGTGCCGACGGCACCTCCTGGGACGAGGCGATCTCCCAGCATGGCTGGATGACCATGCTCGGGCTCGTCGTCGGTGCGGTCACCCTCTATTTTTCCGTGACCCTGTTTTTCTGGCTCGCGCCCGTGCTGATCGGGCTCTGGTTCGCGATTCCACTGTCAGTCTGGACGAGCCGCAGCGACATCGGCAAGTCGGCACAGCGGGAAAAACTCTTTCTCGCGCCCGAAGAAACAAAAACACCTCGGGTAGTTGCCGAAGCCTTGCTAGCAGGAGAAAACAAGGCAGCGCCGGCATTTCAGGGGATCACATCTGCGGTGGTCGATCCTTTTCTCAATGCGATTCACGTCTCTCTTCTCCGCCGTGCGGCCCGGCGGCTGCGCTCTGGACAAAAGGTCTACGGCGACACAGGCCCCTTAAAAATCCCCGAAGGAACTGAAACGGTGCTTCGCGAAAATCTCGCCGAAAAACTCCTCACCGAGGGCCCGAGCTCGCTTCAGCCAGAGGAAGCCCTCGCCGTGTTATCGGATGTCGATCAGCTCCTCTGGTTGCATCGGCAAGCCTGGATGCGCCCGTCCGAATCGCTCGCCCCATGGTGGAACCGCGCGATCCGAGAGACTGGGGGTGTCGGGTGATTCAGTGCGTGAAATCTGCGAAGAAAAAAATCCTCCTACCTCAAACCGCAAATCCTGGCTCCACTCCGATCGTCCCATCCAGACTCTGGATGTAGGACTCGGGGTCTAATTGGAGACGGCCGAGAAACTCGCGCGTGCTCTCGAGACGCGATGCGAGATCGAGACGCTCCGCCTCGCTTGCGTAGTTCTCTCGCTTGAGGAATTCCTCGAGGTAGTCGACATGCTGCTCGAGCTTGAGGCACTTCATTTTCTGCTTGGCCACGAGTCGCTCCCGATACCAATCGCTCGCAAGAATCGTTTCGCGGTCAAAGAGTCCCCTCACCTCGGGGTCGTGAACGCTTTTCCCCTCATAGGTTCCCTCTGCCATGATGTGCAGCAGCGCCCTGAGAGGTGGGATCGCCCGATCAATCCCACCATCGGCAAAGTAAGCTTTGGCGACTCGTTGCTGGGTCTCGGTGATGTTGCGGATGCCATCGATGAAGTCGTCCATGCTCTGAAGCTCGGGACGGAGCATCTCTTCGGTGAAGACACTGGCCGGCTCGGTAAAGACTCTCCCAAAGAATTTCTGAACGAAAGCAGAGGTGATGCGATAACCGAGGCGACTCCCGGCAATCGTTTCATTCTCATGCTGGAAGTCGTTGATCGGCTCGAGATAGCCTTCTCGGATGAGCCACTCGGGGTCGCGCTCCTGAATGAACATCCGGCTCCAGACTTCGGGAACGATCAGACTGATGTCGTGGGCGAATTGATACTTCGGCCCGATGTAGCCGGCAGCGGTCGAGAACGCATCGTAGCCAGCAACGACATAACTAAGCAGCGCGGCATTGAGATCGTAGATTGGCAGGAGCGCGTTGAATGGGCCCTTTGTGAGAGCACCCTCTGAACCAGCACCGGTAGTCGAGGGGGACTTGCCAGTGAGACTGGCGATGTAGTCCATGAACAATTCCGGGAGCTCTTGATAATGGATCGGGCCATAGACCGCGAGCGGTCGGATTCCGGCCTCCGGGTCCGACGGGTTGTTGCGTCGCCCTGGCAGCACCGCATGGACCGGATTCATCACGGGACGGTCAAGCGACAGCCTTCGGTAGAGGCGGGAGCCCAACTCAGCGAGGTATTCACTGCGGGGATTCTCGAGGTCGGGCCGATTCTGGAGATAGCGCGGATTTTCAGTTGGCTTGCCATCGACGAGGCGCGGATGAGCCGAACTGATCGCGAAGCTCGGGCTGCCCTCCGCCTCGGCAAAAGCCCCGAGGGTTTTCTGCATCGGCTCGGTGTAGTGAGAGAAACGAATCGTGTCGTCAACAAAGGCTCGCCCCTCAGCTCTCGTCTTTGGTTCGTAGTTCGAAAAGAAATTTCCACCTTTGGAAAAATCGCTCTCGGTCTGCTTGTCGTAGCCGCGATGAATTGCATCATCCGGGCGTTGGAAGAGGCGGTATTCGCAGTTTTGGGCAAATTTGTAGCTGGTCGAACGCACATCCGGATGGAGGCAGTCTTCGTCGAGCTCGGATGCCGGGACCGTGATCGACGCGGTGATGTCATCCTCCCGCTGCAGCTTGGTCGCGGGTGAAAAGTCCTTTCGCAGTCCAAACATCCGCCAACTCCCATCGGCATCGTAGCCGATACGGAGGTATTGAGTCATGACCGAGTTGAGGTTGTATTTCAAGAGGTAGCCCGGCTCGCCGTTGATCGAGTCGACTCGAAATCGCTCGCGCCAGTTGCTTCCCCAGTCCTCTTTCCAGTAGCGTTTCAAGGTGAAGATGAAATCGCGCACCGTCCGCGGGATCGTCGAAATGAAGCGGTTGTAATCGTCACTGAAAACCGGACTCGGTGAAAAGAGACGAATGACCGAGCCAAGCGAACGCTCGGGAGAGAGGATCGATCGGCTCGTTTTCCCGGTCGGTTTCTGTTCGCGATAGCGATCCTCGGCTTCGTCGACTACGACGCCCTCGTCGCCAACCCAAAGTTCCTTCGCCTCTACGTCGACTCCCTCGCCGACCCCGACGTGCTGTCCGACCTGCCGAACGACGATGAGAAGCTCGCCG
>JBCCBR010000005.1:0-21243 GCA_039033935.1 Verrucomicrobiota bacterium | reverse complement strand
GCACTCTGAAAATGCTTGGTGGCCAGACGGGGTCAAGGCTGCTGCTGATTGGCACCTAACCCTATTGAGTCCGAGGCTTAACCCTATCGAGTCTCAGACCTAACCCTGTTGAGTCCGACACTTAACCCTGTTGAGTCCGACACCTAACCCTGTTCGATCTTCGCCTGCTTTTCCATTTCGGCATTGGCTTTGAGCACTGCTTCCCGGCCATAGAATTTGACGCGGCGCTTGATCTTGTCTCGGCCCTGGGACACTCGCCATTTGTTGGTGTCGCGGAGACTGTAAACGCACCCACAGTATTCCTGTTGGTAGAACTGCTCGTCTTTCGACACCTCGATCATCCGCTGGCTGCCCCCCTGTTTTCTCCAGTTGAAGGTCCAGTAGGCCATCCCGTCGTGACGCGCCGCGGCCCGTTCGCCGCAGCCGTTGATCTGATCCATATTTTTCCATCGGGAAATCCCTAGGGTACTGGAAATAAGATTGTAGCCGTGCTCAGCCGCGTAATCGGCGGTCACCTCGAATCGCATGTCGAAGCAGGCCGTGCAGCGAATCCCGCGCTCCGGCTCGTCTTCCATGCCTCGGGTGCGGTCGAACCAATCGCGGGCGTTGTAATCGTAATCGATGAAACCCATGCCGAGTTTTTCGGCGTAGCGGATGTTTTCTTCCTTACGGATTTCGTATTCGTCCCGCGGGTGGATATTTGGATTGTAGAAAAAGATGGTGGTCTCAATGCCAGATGCTGCCAGCGCATCCATCACCTCGGCAGCGCAGGGCGCGCAGCAGGAGTGAAGCAGGATGCGGTCGGCTCCGTTCGGCGCACTCAGTTTGGGGCGCTCGTAGGTCTCCCGGGAGAAACGATTCATGTTATTTCCCGCTCGGTTGTCACCGTTTTTGGATCGTCGGCCCATTGTCAGAGGATGAATTGCAGGCGAATCGAGAGAAACAATCGCCGCCTAATACAATAGGAACTTTGCGCGGCGTTTCAAGAAGCGTTGCAGATCGCTCTTCCAGAGCTTGCGGATTTCACTTCGCTCTTTATCACTCAGCGCAGCCTCGAGCGTCTCTTCATCTCGTAGCAGCACGTTTCCTCGTTCAGCGAGGTCGAAGGTATCGGGGTAAAGCCGCTGGATTGAGCGCATCAATGAAATTCCCAAATCCAAGGGGCGAAAGCTGTCTGCATCGGTCAGGATGAATCGCACCCCGGCACAGTCTTCATTTTGATACTTACTCGCGTTGGGAGTGAACCGAGTCGGCATAATCATCAGGCCCGGAATCGGGTCACTCTGGAGCGCCGCGGCGAGCCTCCCGTCATGAATCCAGGGAGCCCCGACATGCTCAAATGGCGTCGCGGTGCCACGGCCGACTGATAAATTGGTGAATTCGATAAGGCCAACCCCCGGGTAGAGCATCGCCTCTGTCAGACTGCGCATGTTGGGAGATGGATTGATCCAGGGAAGGCCGGTGCTGTCGAATCGCATTTTTCGATTCCAACCCGAGATGGGCACAACCGTGAGATCGGCACCGATTCTCCGCTCTTTGTTAAACATCTTGGCGAGCTCACCAACCGTCATTCCATGCTGCACTGGAATCTCGTGGAAGGCGACAAAGTCGTTGCCTTCGCCGGAGCGAATCGGCCCGTCGACGACGGTTCCCCCAATTGGATTGACCCGGTCGAGCACGACAAAGGGTTTCCCGTTTTCGGCAGCAGCCTCCATCGCCAGGCCCATCGTCGAGATGTAGGTGTAGAAGCGGCAACCAATATCCTGAATGTCGAAGACCAGCACATCGATCTCCGCCAGTTGTGCCGAAGTGGGGCTACGATTCGATGCCTTATAGAGGCTGTAGACTGGAAGCCCGGTGCGTGCGTCGCGCCCGTCTGCAATCGAGTCTTCCTCCGAGGTTCCGCGGATCCCGTGCTCAGGTGCGAAAAGAGCGACCAGATCGACCTCAGCAGCCTCGGCAAAGATATCGATCGTGGCGCGGCGTGCGCGATTGATCCCGGTGTGATTGGTGATCAGCCCGATCTTTTTTCCGGCAAGTGAGCCAAAGCCATCTCGCTCCAGCACGTCGATCCCGTTCAGAACAACGGCGGGGGCAGCGGCTGCAGTCAGAGATGATTCATCAAAAAATTCGCCGGTAGAAACCACCGGCTCGACTTCGGCGGTGTAGCCGACCGCCTCGGCAGCGAGCGTGCCGACTTCGATCCGGAGCGCTTTGATCCGCCCTGCTTCGGTGGGGTGATTTCGATTCGCCAGCAAAATCACCATGGTCTCGCTTTCGGGGTCGACCCAGATTGACGTGCCGGTCCAGCCAGTGTGGCCAAACCCTCCCAGCGGAAACTTATTTCCCCGCTGATAAGAAAAACTCGACTGCAGGTCCCAGCCGAGGCCTCGCTGATGCTCGATCGCCTCGGGCATGTGATTCTTGAGAGCCAAATCGATGCTTTCGCTGGCAAACAACTCACGCTCTCCGTGCCGTCCTTCGTTGAGCATCATGCGGAGAAAGATGGCAATGTCCTCCGCTGTCGAAAAAAGGCCTGCGTGACCGCCAACACCTTCCATTCGGCGAGCCGTGGGATCGTGGACAACCCCCCGCAGCAGACCGTAGCCCTCAATCTCGGTGGTGGGAGCGATCGCGGGGAGGGCACGAGCGCGCGGCAAAAATCCTGAGCTGAGCATTCCGAGCGGCTCATAGAGATAATCCTGGGCAAAGATATCGAGCCGCTGACCACCGACCCGGCGAACGATCTCACCGAGCAGGATGAAATTGACATCCGAGTATCGAAAGCGAGACCCAGGCTTTTCGATCAACCCGATCTCGATAGCGCGAGTGATTCCCTGCTCGTGACCCCAGAAATCGCGCTCCGTCAGAAAAATACCAGGAGGCAAGCCGCTCTGGTGAGTCAAAAGGTGGCGCAGGGTGATTTTTTCCCGGTCTTCCGACGTGACTTCTGGGTCGACTGGCTCGGGACGGACCCCTCCTTCGAGGAATTCCGGTAAGTAGGTTGAGATCGGTTCATCGAGGCTGAGCGCTCCGTCTTCCAGCAGCATCAAAATAGACGGAGTGGTCGCGAGGACCTTTGTGAGACTTGCGACGTCGAAGATCGTGTCGAGCGTCATCTCTTCCGAGCCGGGTCGGGTCATTCGTCTGCCATAGGCTTTCTCGTAGACTTCGCCTTTGGACTCGATCCGCAGGACTGCACCGGGGATTGAGCCCTTCGAAATGGCTAGCTCGATGGCTCGATCAATCGCCGACAGCTTCGATTCGCGAAATTGAGCTGACACAGGCCAGCAGAGACTGACCAGCAAGGCGGCGAGCAACCAAGGCAGGGGAAATCCGGTGAGCAGCAAGGGCCTTGGGAACAGCATGCCATTACCATGCCTCAGGGCTGCGCGCTAGGCAAGGTCGCCGGCGTCAACGTTTCAACTCCAGCCAAGCTCTTCAACCGATTGGCGAATTGGCGGTTCTCAACAACTCTTGTCCCGGCCGGGACAAGAGTTGGGGAAAGAGAGGGAGAGCACGATTGTTAAAATTGGGTGGCCTCAGATTCAGCACCTCGCTGGGCTACTGTTCGCCAAGAGAATTGTAGGGGTCCGGGCCGATGAGAGGGGCCACCTTCGGCTTCGTCGCTTGATCGGCTGACTCCTCAGAACTTGGGCTGGACCCAGAGTCGGCGACGAGAGCGGACTCCTCGGTGGCCTCGGCTGCGATATCGGTGACGCTGAGTGGACGAGCAACCGGGCGGAGCGGGGCCGGTTGTTCCTCGCCAGCGGCTTTTTCGGTGAGCCCGGGTTCGTCATTCTCTGAGACAAGGACTCGTGGAACCATGGTTTCCCAGAGGGGTCGCGCGATGTCGCCTCCGAAGGCTTTGTCAGCAATGGTCTCGAATTCATCGGTCCCGACCCAGACACCCCAGGTGTAGTGATCGGTGTAGCCGACGAACCACGCGTCGGTGTAGTCCGAGGTGGTGCCGGCCTTCCCGGCGACGCGCGAGCCTGGTTCACTGCCTTCGAGCCGCATCAGATTGTCGATCAGGTCAGCGGTCTCCCTGGAGATTGCTTGCGGCGTGTTTTCAGCTTCATTTCTTTCGCTGCGGCTGTAGACAGCCCGTCCGTCGTCGGTTGAGATCGCTCGGACGACCGTCGGTGCTGCTGCGACGGCTCCACGATTGGGGAATGCAGTGTAGGCGCGGGTTATTTCGGAGAGACCCATCTCGCTTGCGCCGAGAAAGGTGCCAGGGTAGGGGCGAAGGCTCGATTCCACTCCGAGAGCGGCGGCAGTGGCCAGCACCGTGTCAGTGCCGGTGTGAAACCCGAGTCGGACGGTTGGCGAGTTTTTGGAACGGCGGAAAGCATGGGCCGCTGAGATGCGACCTTCCCAGCGGTTTGCCTCGTCTTCGGTTGACCATTCGCCGAGAACCCCGTCGAGTCCGCCAAGCATCACTTCGCGATTATCGACCGGAGCGTCGAGGAGAATGGACTCGGGTCCGAATTTGCCGGAATCGAACGCTGCTGAATAGACCAGCGGGAAAAAGGCGGAACCGGTTGGCCTCTTCAGATCCCAGGCACGATCAAACTCGCTCGCGCTGAAATCTCGACTTCCAACCGACACGACGACTTCACCGGACTCATTATCGACCATGAGCATGGCTCCCTGAAGCGCGCCTTCTTCCTTACCTGAGAGCCCCAGTTCTTTCTCAACTCGGGACAATTCACCGGCGACGTCGTGAGCGGCGGCGAGCTGCAGATTAAAGTCAATCGACGTCTGCACGGTGAGACCTTCGAGAGTCCGATCGCCAAGAATCTGTCGGGTCTCTTTTTCGATGCGCCCCAGCAGGTAGCGGCGCTGCTCTCGCATGATTTCGTCTCGAACGGCCTTCGCGACGAGTGTCGGTGTCCCGATTTCGACGGCGAGTTCCTCGGGCTCGAGTAGCCCCATCTGGGCCATGCGAGTGAGCGTTCGGTCGCGTGCGGCGAGGGCGGCCTCAGGATCTGCGAGGGGCGAGAAGCGGCTCGGGGATCGGATAACCCCACAGATCATGGCCGACTCCCCAAGCGTCAGTCCAGAGACCGGTTTTCCGAAAAATGCCTGGGCCGCCGATCCAACTCCGTAGCTGCCGCTCCCAAAATAGACTCGATTCAAATAATGTTCGAGGATCTGCTCTTTCGAATACTGCCTCTCAATGCGAGCTGCGAGAGCAATTTCGAGAAGTTTGCGATCCATATTCTTGCCAGACAGCGGAAAGATATTGCGAGCGAGCTGCTGGGTCAGGGTGCTCGCTCCCTCGCGGATGGTTCCGGCCCGATAATTTGTCAGCATCGCTCGGGTCATCCCGATCACGTCAAAGCCCATGTGGAGGAAGAATCGTTGATCCTCGGCCGCAATGAGGGCTTCAACAAAGTGATCGGGCAACTCCTCTGCCGCGATGAGATGCCGATCGAACGAGCCGATTCGCCCGATCCTCTCGCCTCGAGCATCGACCACGAGCGCCCCGATTTCGAGATCGTCAATGATCGACAGATCGTAGCCGCTGGTCGCGTCGTAATAGAACCAGCCAATCCCAACGACTCCTCCGGCACCAAGTAGCGCGGCTAAGGTCAGGAGAATCGCAGCGCTTTTTGCGGTAAAAAAAACGACTCGTCGGATTCGAGCAAATATCGGCGACCGGGGCTTCGACTCTTCCGGCTCTCCCTTATCAGACTCTTCGGGATCGGACTTCTCTGTTTCTTCATCCGATAACTCGGAAGAAGAAACAGAATCCGGTTTGTCCTCGGTATCTTCGGTGTCCTCGTCTTTTCGATCGACTTCCGATTGCTCATCAGTGGGAGCTTCGTCCGAAGTGGGCGTGTCGGCTTGATCAGAGGCTTCAACGGCTTCCTCGTCTTTTCCCTCGACTGCTCCCTGGTCGGAATCTTTCATCAAAGTAGCGAAGATACCGCTTCAGCGCCGAAATCCCAGTCGACCGCGTGGTTTGGAACTCGGTGACACAGTCGCGTTTCGATTGAAGAGACGTTCGAAAATGCCAGGACCTCGTGATCGGCTCCCAAAAAGCCCACGCCGAGTCGGATCCAGCTCGAGCACCGCGATCTCAGAGGGCTCGGGAGCGTTGTTGGAAGCAGCGATCAACCTTGGCTTTGGAGTTAGCGGTGCGCTCGGTTTTGTCACCGCATACATCTCCGGCGAGCGGTAGGCGGCTTTGAGAAATCCAGATGCGATTGGGCCGGCATTCCTCCCACCGCTGAGTGTCTCGCCAGGCCGTCCGTGACTGACCGCGGCAAAAGCGATCCGGGGTGACTTGGCATCGACCCAACCCGCAAACCAAGCGAGTGATCTTTCTTTACCATCGACCGCCCACTGAGATGTCCCGGTTTTCCCGTAGACCTGAGGTAGCGACATCGAAGCGACACTGGCAGTTCCGCCACTGCTGTTGACGACTCCCCAGAGTCCTTCGCGAACATATTCGATGTCTCGTCGATCGAGATAGAGCTGAGAGGCGACTTCGGGCTCAAAAGTATGTGTGACCTCATTGCTACGAGGGTCTTGCAGCGTCCGAATCAAACGAGGCTTCGGGACGTATTCGCCGTTGGCGATCGCACCCATCGCGAGGCTCAGTTGCAGGGGTGAGACGAGAAGAAAACCCTGGCCGATCGCCATATTGGCAAGGCTTCGGGGGTCGGCGGCCTGTTTCACGGATGGGACGACCCCGTCTCCGACTGCGAGGAGTGGAATATCTGGCTTAATCCCGAACTGAAAGCGACTCGCGACATCGACCATCGCGTTGGAACCCATATCCAGTCCAGCCTGGTAAAACCAGGTATTCGACGAGCGAGTGATCGCCCAGCGCAAGTCCATCGCCGACTCGTAGCCCTTGTGCCAGTTTTTGAACTGGCGGCCATCGATCACCATCGCAGGCGGGCCGCGGTAGACGGTGTGAAGCCCGTGGATGCTGCCGTATTCCATCCCCGCGAGCGCGACAAAGGGTTTGAAGGTGGAGCCGGGAGGATACTCTCCAGTGACGGCGCGGTCGAAAAACGGAGCATCCTCGTGATCGGCTAATTCTTGGAAAGCCGCTTGCGAGATACCTGGAACAAAAGGATTCGGATCGTAGGAAGGGTAGGAGGCGAGTGCGAGGATGTCTCCGGTGTCGGCATCAACCGCGACGAACGCGCCGGGTCGACCAGATTTTTCCAGCATCTCCATGGCGAGACGCTGCATTTCGAGGTTCAAAGTCGTCACGACTGTCTTCCCCGGGGTGGGGCTCTCGGCGAGTTCCTGATTTAGAATCTCGCCCGACTCACTGTAGAGATGACTTACTTCACCGGGGATGCCTTTCAGCTCATCGTGGAGAGTTTTCTCCAAACCGGCTCGACCGGTCAGTGGTGGCCAGAGATGCTCTGTCTCACCGATCGCACCATGCTGATCGGGTAGCTCGTCTCCGACATAGCCCATCGCATGGGCAAAGAGGTTGCCGTGAGGGTATTCGCGAGTGTAGACGGTCTCGAGCTTGAAGCCGTCGGGCAGATCAACATCAGCGAGTAGTGCCAGATCTTCGTCGGAAAGTATCCCCGTGATCGCGAGCGGGACCCAGGGCCGGTGGGTCAGGTGGTTACTCAACTCCTCAAGGCTGACTGACTTCAGCGCTGCAAGTCCGCTGATCGGCTCGGGCAATGTTTCAAGAGCCTCGAGGACGTTCTCGGCCGAGTCGCCAAGCGCAAGTGGTCTCACCTTGAGCCGTTGTGCTGAGCGCGAAATGGCGATCGGCTCGCCGGTAGCAGTGGTGACAAGACCTCGTGGCGCTGGGACCGAAAACATCTGGGCGTGCCCCTCCGAAATCGAGAGCAGAGGAGTCGGGCCGTAGTCGATCGAGTCAATCGCCGGAACGGCCTCGAGGCTCGCCTCGGCCAATTCCTCTGAAACAGGCTCCAGATCCTCAGCCTTACTGAGGCTCGTCGAAAGACTCAGCGTGATCGAGCCCAGCAAAGTGATGCTGAGGCTTCTCAGGAAAAGGGCTGGATGACGGGGAGGTTTCAAACCGAAAAAAGATCTTCTGGATGGGACAAGTTTACTTGGTCGAGAGTGGACGAACTAGCCTCGCTGTTAAGTCACAAAATGAAGGTGAGGGGACAGGTCGTCCAGCGCCATTCCGATTTCAACTTAGCCAAATGATTTCGTTCTCAAGAAGGAACAAAATACCGTAAATTATCCATCAACAGACAAAACCGGAACGAACCCGATCGCAAGTTGAAAGAGCCAACGATTTGACCCGATTCGAGGCTCCCCTTACTGTTCTCCGGCATGCTCCTGGTCATCGATAACTACGACTCTTTTACCTACAACCTGGTCCAGTATTTTGGGGAACTGGGAGCCGAGATGGAGATTTATCGAAACGACCAGATTTCGATTGAGGAGATCCGGGAAAAGGCGCCCGAGCGGATTTGTGTCTCGCCCGGGCCCTGCACCCCGACTGAGGCCGGCGTGAGTTGCGATGTGATTTCGCATTTTGGCGCAGAGATCCCGCTCTTGGGTGTCTGTCTTGGGCATCAGTCGATCGGCCAGGTCTATGGAGGCGATGTGATCCGCGCAGACCGGCTCATGCATGGCAAGACGTCAGAAATTCATCATCAGGGGAAGGGGATTTTTGATGGGCTGAGCCAACCGTTTGAAGCGACTCGCTATCACTCTTTGATCGTCAAGCGCGAGACCCTTCCCGATTGTCTCGAGATCACGGCTGAGACAGAGGAGGGAGAAATCATGGGACTTCAGCACCGCGATCACCCCGTCCATGGGGTGCAGTTCCATCCAGAATCGATTCTCACCGCCGAGGGGAAGCAGCTTCTGCAGAATTTTCTGGCTGCCTGAGGCGCGGTTTCGAACTACGTCGAGGCGGGTTTGGGGTCCCGTCTCCCGAAGATCACTCGCCGGACTCCCTCAAAATCTGATCGAGGTAGGCGTTTTTCGGCCGAGATCGCGGCTTAAGCGGGCGACGCTCGATCATCTCGTGCTCTCGACGGGATGCGTCGCGGGTCAATCCGTGAATCAGTTCGGCTTCGGGTAGATTTTTCCAATACTTGACCGGCATCTCCGCCTGCATCGCCTTGAGCTTGAGTCGGGCCGGATTAAAAATGCTGCGATAGTAGCTCTTCCAAAGTTCCTCCAGAGAGTCGGCGTCAGGCGCACTGCTTTTTGGGACACCGTCGGTGAAACGGAGCTTTTGGCCATCCCAGTGGACGGAATCATCGGGGGTCAGGATCGACCAATCCATCCCCGTGAACCGTTTTCTGAAGAACGGTGCGTTGAGCCGAATAATTCGGTGCATCGGCTCGAACCAAGCCACGAATTGCTCGCGCCCACTCGATTCGCAGACGCCTACTTTGCGGAAGCGGACAAAGGCTCGCATCTTGTGAAGATCTCGGCCGATCTCTTTGGAAAAGCTGCGGGCCATGAGAATATCGTCGTCACTGCTGCGGGCGAGGAGGTGCCTCTCTCCGCCTCGCGCGATGCGCCACAGAATCCGGTAAAGGAGTCCCCAACGACGTGCGTCCCGGTGGCAGGAGATCACCTCTGCAAGGTCGAAAAATGCCTTTGGAACTTTAAAAATCGAGCCGCCTTCGGCTTCGCTGATTTCCGGCAATGCTGGCGAAGTGGTCTCGTTGAAGAGCTCGCATTGGCCAGTGGTGCCGTCCTCCCAGAATACGGATTCAGGCGGAGCCCCACTTTCGAGGAGCCTCCGCGCTTCGATGCGCCATTCCGAAAAGGTCGCTACTGGCTTCATACGATTAGACCTGGCCCGTCAATGCGCTCGCTGCAGCGTGCCTCACCTCTTGCGCTGCGGCTGTCCTAACCGGCGTTGCCTCCGAGAAATCGAACTCAAGTTGCTGGGGTGGGGGAAGGAATCGCTGACGCAACCGATCGCTATCGAGGCCAAGCCGAGCTGGATGATGATCTGCGGTGATGATGAAGGGGAGACATTTCTTGACCGACGTGCGGAGCTTGGCGAGATCATCCAGCCGGACTCGGCCAAAGCGGCGAATCCCGAGAAGGCGATCGACCGTTCGCACCCCGAGACCTGGGACTCGCAGAAGTTGCTCGCGCGAGGCTCGATTGAGGTCGACCGGGAACTGGTCCCGATGCCGCAGCGCCCAGGCGAGCTTGGGATCGAGCTCAAGCTCCAGTTTCCCCGCCATCTCCCCCTGTCTGGGGGTCAGCTCGCCGACGCCAAAGCCGTAAAAACGCAGCAGCCAGTCCGCCTGGTAGAGCCGGTGCTCGCGAACCAGCGGGGGCGCTTTGACTGGCAGAACTGATGAAGACGCCGGGATCGGGCTGAAGGCGGAGTAGTAGACTCGCCGCAGGTCATAGCCCGAATAAAGCGTATCAGCGCGGCGCAGAATCGTGTCGTCATCCGAGCAATCGGCACCAATGATCATCTGGGTGCTCTGGCCGTTGGCGTAGATTTTCGGAGTTCGCCGAGCGGGCCGGTTGCGCTGCGATCGATCGCGCCGTTCAGCGCGGCCCTCGACGATGCGTTCGCGAATCCCACCCATCGCTTCCTGGGTGCGCTTCAGATTTTTCTCGGGGGCGAGCTGATCGAGGCTCTTCTGCTCGGGGAGCTCGACGTTGATGCTGATGCGATCGGCATATTTCCCAGCTTCTTCGATCAGCTCCTGGGATGCCTCTGGAATCGTTTTGAGATGGATGTAGCCGCGAAAATCATGCTCCTCGCGCAGTGTGCGCGCGACTGCGACGACCTGTTCCATGGTGTAGTCGGCGCTCCTCACGATTCCACTGCTGAGAAAGAGTCCCTCGATGTAGTTGCGCTTGTAGAAATCGAGAGTCAGCGCGACGGCCTCCTCAACTGAAAATCGAGCTCGCCGAACATCTGAAGAGCGCCGGTTGATGCAATAGTGGCAATCGTAGAGGCACACATTGGTGAGCAGGATTTTCAGCAGCGAAATGCAGCGCCCATCCGGTGCGTAGGAATGGCAGATCCCAGCACCACCGGCAGAGCCGATGCCTTTTCCGCCGATCGAGTCTCGCCGCTTGCTCCCCGAACTCGCGCAGGAAGCGTCGTATTTGGCGGCATCGGCGAGAATTTCGAGTTTGCGCTGGCGATCCATTCTGTAGCAGACCAAGAATATCTTTGTTTTTAAAGCTTTCAAGCGATCACTTGTTCAAATGAAAGATTTTCCGACAATTTTCGGTATTGACCTGGCCTGGGGGGAGAAAAATCCCGATGGAATCGCGAGACTCGTCTTCGATTCCGATCGTGCAGATGCGCGGCTCGTCGAAGCCGAAGTCAGTCTGAGTTTCGGTGATGTCTCCCTGCTTGATCATCTGCCTGAGGCCGGAGCTGGGCTCTGTTTTCTGGCAATCGACGCCCCTTTGATTTGTCCGAATGAAACCGGGTCTCGTCCTGTCGACCGAGAGTGCAGTGCGAAATTTCGGTCCTTTGAAGCGGGGGCCCATCCGGCCAATCAAAAGCTGTGTCGGAGACCGCTGCGGATCGCCGGGCTTTTGCGCGAGAGGGGTTTTGCGATCACAACCCAGCTCGGTTCCAGCAGTCGGGTCGCCGCCGAGGTCTACCCGCATCCAGCGACGTTGAGATTTTTTGAGCTTAACAAAACGATCAAATACAAGCGCGGCCTCGTTGCCGACCGACGTCGTGAGTTTGCACGGTATCAGTGTTTGCTGCGCGATTGGCTCGACCGCGAAATCCCGGGGATGACTGAGCTAAGCTCGATTGCGGAGTGCCTTTCTCTCCCCTGGAGTAAGCCGATAGAGGATCAGACCGATGCGATTCTCTGCGCTGTGATCGGCTGGCACCATGTCCGATACCGGGGACGGCAGAGCGAAGTGCTCGGTGACGATGAAAGCGGACACATGATCATTCCAGCGCCAAGTGTTGGTGGACGCCCGAATGAATGATGAATCTCCGCGAGCAAAGAACAACCGAGGAAGCCTGATTGGTGTGGTAGCGGAGGGTAGGCCTCTGGCCTGCCACAAGGTGCGGATCGATAAGCGAATGGATGTTGAAGGCAGGAAAGCAAGCAGCAAGCGAGGCCGCTCAATTTTCGTGAGCTAGCACTCGCAAGAGCGTATATTTCCAACGTGAAGACATTCCGCAAAGCGACTCCGATTCACTGCGATGCTGACGCGCTGCGAGCCTGGCACTTTCGTGATGGAGCTTTTGACCGACTCCTTCCGCCGTGGGAGAGAGCAGAGATCATCGAAGCACCGGCCTCGCTGGCTGGCGGTGACAGGGCTATCATTGACACAAAGATCGGCCCGATCACCCAGCGCTGGATTGCTGAGCATGAACTCACGGACGAGGGGTTTGTCGATCGCCAGGCAGCAGGGCCCTTCGCGGAATGGACCCACCATCATCGCTTCCTGGACCACGGAGAGAGGTCCGAGCTGGTCGACGACATCAGTTACCGTCTTCCATTCGGCAAACCCGGAGAGTGGTTCGGAGGCTGGATGGTCCGCTCGAAATTGGAGCGAATGTTTCGCTATCGACACGAGGTGACACGCCTCGATCTCGAGCGTGCTGCGCAGAGCCCGACTCCGACCGGGCAGCACATCCTCGTCAGTGGCGCGACCGGGCTGGTAGGCACGGCACTTTGCGGATACTTGCGGAGTCAGGGGCAGGTCGTTCACCGCATCACTCGCACTCCGAGAGAGGCGGGAGATATTTCGTGGGATCCTGAAAACGGAAGTCTGCACTTGCCCGACGATTGTAGACCCGATGCGGTGATCCATCTCGCCGGGGAGAACATCGGTGCCCGCTGGACTGCTGAGCGGCGCAAAGCGATTCTCGACAGCCGGATCAAGGGCACCAGCCTGCTCGCCGAAACACTCGCGAATCACCGACATCGGCCGCATGTGCTGATCAGCCTCTCCGGGGTCAGTTGCTATCCTGCGACCGGAGAGCCGTGCGACGAGACGAGCGAATTTGGCGATGGTTTTCTCTCTGAAGTGGTCCGCCAGTGGGAAGAAGCAGCCGACCCGGCTCGAGATGCCGGGATCCGCGTCGTCCATCCCCGACTTGCACCGGTCCTGACTCCTGCAGGCGGAGCACTGGCGAAGTTGTTGCCGCTTTTCCAACTATGTCTCGGCGGTCGCCTTGGCTCAGGGCAGCAGCATTTTCCGTGGATTGCGATGGACGACGTGGTCGATCTGTTGCACCGAGCCATTTTCGAGGATCGCTGGGAGGGAGCGATCAATTTTGTGGCCCCGGATTGCCCGACTCAGTCAGAATTTGCTTCGGTTCTGGGCGCCGTGTTGCGTCGTCCGGCGATCATGCCGACTCCAACGGTAGCTCTGCAGGCCGTGTTTGGGCAGATGGCGCGAGAGACCCTGCTGGCCGATGTTCAGCCGATCCCGCGAAGACTCGTCGACGAGGGTTATCAATTCCGCTACCCTGACGCAAAATCCGCGCTCGCCCATCTTTTAGGGAGACGGTAAAAACTGAACGGATGCCAGACACCGAAACGATCATCATCGGCGGCGGCCTCGCTGGACTCGCCTGCGCGGTGCGACTGCATGAGGCGGGGCGAAGCTTCTGTCTGCTGGAGGCATCTGATGGTTTTGGGGGCAGAGTTCGCTCGGATAAAGTGGGCGGCTTCACCCTCGATCGTGGCTTTCAGATCTACCTCGATGCCTACCGTGCAGCGGGCGAGCTGCTCGACCTCGCAGCTCTCGATCTGAGGGCATTCGACTCTGGTGCGCGGGTCTTTTGCGAGGGCCAGTGGCGCGAGCTCAAAGATCCCTTCCGCCACCCACTCTCAGCACTGCGCGGAGCGTTTTCTCCGGTGGGGAACTTTTGGGACAAGTGCCTCGTCGCAAAACTGCAGCTTTCCCTTTTGAATCGCTCCGAAGCGGCGATTTGGGATTCGACGGATCAATCGACCGAGAGTTTTCTGCGAGATTTCGGGTTTTCGAGCTCGATGATCGACGACTTCTTCCGCAGCTTTTACGGAGGCATTTTCCTGGAGCGTGATCTGGAGACGACGAGTAGGCTCTTTCAATTTACCTTCCGCTGCTTTGCGCGAGGACAGGCGACGCTGCCGGCGGAAGGGATGCAGGCAATTCCGGATCAACTCGTCGCCCGACTTCCGGCGTCGTCGTTGAAGCTGGAGACTAAAGTCGAGAGTATCGCAGAAAACCGCGTCGACATCGACGGCGGAGAGCTTTCGGCCCAACACATCGTGGTGGCAACCGATGCTTCCTCCGCTCGCGACTTTGACACCTCACTAACTGAACCGAAGTGGAAAGGGACTACTTGTCTTCACTTCTCTGCGCCAGAGCCACCTTTCCGGGGGAAGCTCATCGCCCTGCAAGGTCAAAGGCGAGGGATGATCAACAATATCGCGCTTCTGAGCGAAGTAGCCCCTTCCTACGCACCCCTTGGTCAGAGTCTCCTCGCGGTGACTTTACTAGGCATTCATGACACTGCTGATCTCGAAAATCTGGTGCGTCGAGAGATGGTCGACTGGTTTGGTCCAGAGGTAGCCGACTATGAGTGTTTGCGGGTGCAACACCTTCCCAGATCGTTACCACTTCTGTCGCCCGGCCCTTCCCAAAGTATTGAGTATTCGCCGATCATGTTCGCGGGGGACTATTGCAGCCATGCCTCGATCGAAGGGGCGGTGAGTTCCGGACTGGCTGTCGCCGACACGATTATCAGTCAATGAAAGCGGAGCTTCGCGATGCAATCTGCGAGCTGCTTAAAAAGCGCTCACCTGGGAAAACGATCTGCCCCAGTGAAGCGGCGAGGAAAGCCTTCCCAGAGGACTGGCGCGACTACATGGAGCTGACTCGTGAAGTCGCCAGAGATATGTCGGAAGAAGAGCTGATAGAGATTTGTCAGGGCGGGGAAGTGGTGGATCCAGCCGAGGCGAAAGGCCCAATTCGGCTCCGTTTGAGAAGCTGTTGAAACAACGAGCCCACCCAGATTTGCGGCTGAATTGTTGGCTGGCAAGGCGTGGCTTTCCTTGACGGCCAAAACGCTCGAGGAAAACCTCCTAAAGTAACCCCTCAGTGACCTGATTAAAGGGTGTGATTGCCTATCTTCTCCAAATCGAAAGATACCGATAGGTTTAGGTATACCGGTAATGGTCACTCAGTCACTGGTTCTGCAACGGGGGCTTCCGCTTCAGTTTCAGCGCCGCCGATTCCGAGTGCATCGAAAATCGTTTGAAATGCTTCGGTGGCACCTTCGCTGAGTTCTTCCCCTGTTGCTTCCTCCAATTCGTTCGTGAGAATTGAAGCGGCGTCTTCTTGGCCCTGAAGAAGAGACTGAAGCTGCTCAGCCGACTCTGGGGTGATCCCGAGCGTATCTGCTAATTGTTCTGAGCCGAATTCCAGAGGAAATTCGCTGAGTGAGAGGGTTGGATCACTCACCGGACCTTGACCGCTGATCGCGACCGCGCGAGAACCGATCCCGGTCAACTCAGCAAGCGCTTCATTCAAAGCTGCTCGAGCTTTGAAACTGGTTGTCATCTCCGCCAGATTGAGACTCCCATTTAGGGTCAGAGTGCCGCCTGTTTCCTTGATCCCGAAGTCATTTGTCATCAATACTCCAGATTCGACGATGTAGGTTCCCGACACATCGCTTTTACCAACCGACCCGAATGCTGGGACAATGGATCCCACCAGTTCCTGAACCTTCCCGAGTGTCGGCACGGTAGACACGATGACGTCGTCGATACGGATTTTGCCGCCTCCTCGAATCTTGCTGATATCCTTGGATCCGACTCCTCGAAAATCACCGTGAACTCTGCCTCCGGTCTCAATCGCGGAATCATTGAGGTAGCCGAAAAGCTCATCCGCTGAAACCCCAATGACCTCAACGAGGCCGGTCGATGGGAGTGTCTCGTCGCCGATCCGGGTGCTCCCGTTGATAACAAGGTCTCCGCCGAGGATGTGAGCCGCAAAGCGGTCGGTCTTCAGCACGCCACCGTCCAGATCGAGTGATCCGCGGAGATCGCTGATGAGCAATTCTTTATCACCCTTTTTGTAAATCAGGCCACGGGTGTGCTGATACTGAAGGGCAAGAGTCGAAGCCGTCGGATCGGCTAGTTGGATAAGTCCAGCGGCGCGAATCGTAGGCGCCTCAACGAGTTGAATCGAGGCTAACTGCTGCCGAAGCTCGGGATTAAAAACAGATGCGAGATAGACGAGATCGGCATTCGAGTTGAGTTGCTCCAACTGTAGCGTCTCAGAGCCGAGGTCGAAGCGGCCAATCGCATTGACGGTGCCGCCTGCAAAACCGAGGTCGAATTGGCGGAACTCGAGGGTCTCGCTTACCATCGCGAAGTCGAATGCACTCGAAATGGAATCGATCGGGATGCCCTGCCAGGAAAATGCCTGCCCTTTGAGGTCGCCGCTGAATCGATATTGCCCCTCTTGATCTGGTTCCGGAGTCACTTCGAGGCTTAGGGTCGGAGCCGGCCCTTCGGTTTCTACAGAGAGCCAGCCGATGTCTTTCGCGATTACTTCGAAATCGAGTGGAAGTTCAAACAGTTCGGGCTCACCCGATTCCTCAGGATCTGCTTCGATAGGGGCGTCGTCTTGTGGAGGTAGTTTGAATTCACCAGTCGCGCGAACGCTCACGCCATTCACAAGAGCTGCTATTTGGCGCGCAATCACGGTATCGTCGCTGACATAAATGTCAGCTTCGACGTCGGGCAATTCAAATATAGGAAGGCCATCATCGAAAACGGTGATGGTGGCATCTTTCATGGAGACTTCGTATGCCTGAAGTGATCTCGTTCGCACAAGTGCGAGCAGGTCTGGATTGACTGCGACGTCTGAAATCGAAACGACAGTCTTTTCGTGGGTCGGAGACTCGTAGAGTTCCACATCCTTTAGTATCAAACCCCGGAACCAGTCATACTGCTGGCTTTGGTATCCGAGGTAGTAGCCATTTTTCTCGGCAGCTTCGACGAGAGTTTTTTTCTGATCGCTCAGTTTCGAGTTGATGAAGAAGTATCCATAGATTGCCCCTCCTAACAAGAGAGCTAAAACGATAACGGAAACGATGAAGAAGAGTGTTGTGAAAATGCCCCAACAGCCGCGTTTCTTGCTTGCCGCTTCGCTGGAACCTCCCTCGCTGAAGAGTAGCTCGTCCAGTTCGTCTTTTGGTTTTTCTGACTCAGACTTGGCTGACAAAATTTTCTCGCCAAAACCGTCATCCGGGTCTTCGTCCTCGCTGTCCTCGCTGTCCTCGCTGTCCTCGCTGTCCTCGCTGTCCTCGCTGTCCTCGCTGTCCTCGCTGTCCTCGCTGTCCTCGCCGTCCTCGCCGTCCTCGGATTCGGTCGTCTCCTCATCTCTGTCCTCCGAGTCTTCGCTATCCTCCTCTGGCGGAGCGGCGGCAGTCTCATCCTTTGGTTCGTCCTCGGTATTTTCTTCGTCGCCTTGTCCGTCGGCTTTCTCAGCGACGAGGTTTGCAGTGGGTATCAATTTGACTGCTGCAGTCTCTACCGTTGCGAGATCGACTCCTGGGGAAGCATCATCAGCGGAAGATTCCTCGTCGTCGGCACCGTCTGCGTCCAGCAGGCTGCTCGCTGATTTCAGAGGCAACGGATTTTCAGTAATTTCGGCAACCGTTGTCTCTTCATCTTCTTCCTCAAGCCTCTTTAGGAAGGGTAAGGGAGGAGTGCTGACCTGATCTTCGCTCTTCGATTCGAGATCTTCTTCGGCAGCGGTAGGTTCCTCATCAGCCGCTTCCGCCGCAAACTCAGCGGAATCTTCATTTCCATCAGAATCCTCGATTTCGGACTCTTGATCAGCGGTCTCGTCGGCTTCGCTGTCTACTTCCGCGACTTCCTGTTGCTCCTCAGAATCGGACTGTGAGTCCTGATAGGTAGACTCTTCGGCGGACTTCAAAAACGGAAGGGGCGGTGGAACATCTCCGCCTTCCAAATCTGATTCGGGCTCGTGAAGGTCCGAGATGTCCACGGAATGAGAGGGCGCCTCACTTTCGATAGTTTCGCTTGCAGGAGGATCTGCTGGTCGGTCAGAAGCGACCGGCCCACCCAAAATAGCACCCTCCAAAGGTGGAGGAGTCTCTTCAATCGCTATCTCGGACCGTTTCCGGTTCGGCTTGAGCGGCTTCGAATCGGGATCAGTATCATCCCACCAGCGATCTGTTGGCTCGATCGGGTCCCCGATCGAAGCTTCAGTCGACGCCTCTCCACGGCGTCGGAGCTATTCTCCGAGTCGCTCGATGAAGGGGTGGTTGGTCTTGCCTTCTCATCCATCCTTGGTCACATTGCGGTTTTTTGAACTATACCCGCCGCTTGATACCATGTGCAAACTGTTCGTCATCACCAGTATCCTGACACTCGGGGTAATGTCAGGTTTACCAGAATCGAAAGCTCAAGATTCCACAAATTTTCCGATTATCGGAGAAGTCATTTCCTTTGAAAAAGAATTTCAGAAGCTGGTTGCGCCCGATTCTGCCATCGAAGTGCTTTCTTCCGGGTTCAAGTGGTCTGAAGGGCCCGTCTGGGTCTCTGAACCGGCGAGTCCGGTAGGTGGCTATCTTCTCTTTTCGGATATTCCAAATAATCGCGTTGTTCGCTGGGAGGAGGGCAAAGGCGCTTTTACTTGGCTCCAGCCTGCTGGCTACACCGGGCAGTCACCGTATGGCGGTGAGCCAGGGAGTAATGGGCTGCTGATGACTGCGGCGGGTGAGCTGATTTCCTGCGAACACGGTGATCGAAGGCTCTCCATTATGGCTCGTGATGGAGGAAAGCGCACTCTGGTCGATCACTATCAAGGGAAGCGTCTCAACAGTCCCAATGATGCCTGTTTCGGAGCCGATGGGGAGACCCTTTACTTTACTGATCCGCCGTATGGGTTGCCACAACGCTGGGACGATCCACGTCGCGAGCTCGATTTTTGTGGAGTCTATCGGCTGACTCCCAATGGTGAGCTCACCCTGCTCACCACCGAGATGACCCGCCCAAATGGCCTCGCGTTTTCACCTGACTTCAAAACTCTCTATGTTGCTCAGTCCGATCCTCAAGCCGCGATCTGGTTGAAGTTTCCGGTCAAGGAAGATGGCACTCTTGGGGAAAGTGAGCTGTTCTACGACGCAACTGCTGCGTTCCAGAAGGACAAGCTCCCAGGTCTGCCTGATGGGCTGAAAGTCGATGTGGAAGGGAATGTTTGGGCAACCGGGCCGGGCGGTGTCTACGTTTTTTCTCCAGAAGGGAAGGTCCTAGGTCGGATTTCAACCGGTGAACGGACTGCAAACTGTGCCTGGGGTGGAGATGGCTCGACGCTCTACCTGACAGCCGATATGTATCTCTGCCGTATAAACACACTCACCAAAGGAGTGGGCTGGGACTAGCGAAATACGTAGGGCGAATCTCTCGTATCGGATAGCATGTCATTTCCCCTACCTCGCCTGATTGCCTGCCTCGCAGGAATGGTGTGTCTGTATCACGGATCCGTCCGTGCTGTCGAAGAGGCAGTCGTGGCCGAGGGACTGCACCTCAGCGAGGCAGTAGTCGGCGGACTGGTCGAACAACCGGTCATGGCGACGCTCGACGATCGGGGTCGGCTCTATGCGGTCGTGAGAGACGCTGACGAAACGGATACCGCGTCGATCCTGCTGCTCGAAGACAAGGACGCCGATGGCGTCTTCGACCAGTCAACTGGCTTCGCCAAAGAGCTGTCAATGCCCGGCGGTATACTCGAAGTCGCCGGGGCGATTTACACCACATCGCGGGGTCGGATCTGGTTGCTGGAGGATCAGGACGGTGATGGCGTCGCAGAGGTAAAAGAATCGATACAAAGTGGTGCGGTGGTTAGTGGCGAGGGGTCGTCGCTGGTCGGACCGTTTTTGCATCCCAGTGGCAGGCTCTACTGGGGGCAATCGGATGAAAAGCCACGATTGTGGAGCAATGATATCAACGGGCGAGATCTGCTCCCTGCTACCGCTGAAGGTACTGTCGTGCCTGACTGTCTGGGGTTTACGGTTCGCGGCGAGCTGATCGGGCCAGTACGCCGCGTCGTGAGACGTCCGATCGAATCGCTTTATCAGTTCGTGCCCGGTGCGGATTTGCGAGGACAGAAATCAACTGGTGTTGGGCTACCACCTATCGTCGAATTTCCTTTCAACAAGATATCTGCCATCCTGCGCGGAGGAGAAGGCACACTCGGCAGGAGTGGAAGTGACACATGGCTGATCGCGCTCGCGAGGACCCGTGAAATCGTGCGGACTGAGTTGCGGCGAGAGCGCGGCACTTTTGCAGGGCGTGAGATCAAATCATGGATTGAGTGGCGTGAGCCCGATTCGCTGCTGCAATGGAGTGACCCCGAGTGCAGGGTGCGGGATCTGCTTCGTGCGCACAACGGCGACCTTCTCATTTTGACTGACGGGCGGCTCACAGCAGATGGTTCTGAAAACGAGCAATCCGATTCCGGAATCGGTATCTACCGCTTGAGTGCTTCGCCCAACTATGAGCCCCCGGAGAGACCCGACTGGGAGCGTCTCACTACGGAGACGGTATCCGCGTATCTCGGCCACGAGACCGAATGGATTCAGGATCGGGCCATGACCGAGCTGGCGATGCGAGGCGCCCCGGCGATCCCGGAACTCGACCGTATCCTGATCGATCGCGAGGGCAGCGTCACAGCCCGCCGCAACGCTGTCTGGACTCTCGCCCGGATGAGTTTTTCGGAAGCAGCCGATCAGCTCTATGCCGCACTGACCGACCCCGCCCCGGGCGTGCGTCAGGCGGCCGCTTTTTCGATCGGGGTGACCCGGGCGTGGCACCAGATCGCGGCGAATCAGCCGGCTGAGTTTCAGATCGAACTCCACCGCAATACCACCATCGTCGGAGCACTCGCGGCGATTGTGCGTTCCGATGACTCAGCAGTCGCAGCCGAAGCGGCGGTCGCTCTCGGTCGGATGGGCGATCCTCGCGCCGTCGGCGCGCTCTTCGGCCGGGTCGGTAGGGAAAATGTCAGTCCGCATCTGGAGCATGCGCTTATCGCCGCTCTGATCGCTCTGGAAGATCCCGCTGCGCTCCGCTCTGCATTGCAGACGACTGAAAATGAAGGCATTCAGAATGCGGCTCTCCGGGCGCTCGGGTCGATTGCTGATGTCGGGCTCAATCCACTCGATTTCCTTTCGCGACTCGATGAACCATCCCTAAAGCTACGCAGGACTGCGGCAGCGATTGCGAAGCAACATCCGGAGTGGGATGGAGCGCTCGCCACTCAGTTTTT
>JBCCBR010000004.1:0-21473 GCA_039033935.1 Verrucomicrobiota bacterium | reverse complement strand
GGCGACTCCATCATCATGCTTTCTTTGATCTTGCTGGCGTAGAGCCCAAACGCAAAAGGCGACACAGCCGGCACCTCGACCATCTCCCAACTCATCTCGCGGGCTCCCTCTAAAAAATCGACCGCGCGATCCTGATCGAGAAAAATATGGGCAGCTTCATGGCGCGCCTGGGCGAGCAAGGGGTGATCCGGCTCGTGCTCATTCAGCACGTTGAACAAAATATCTGAGCTCCATCGAATCTGACGGAGCTTGCGCTCGGCTCCCGGTAAATTCCGGGGGATCATCAGCCCAGTCTGGGCAATGCCTCCGAATTGCCATTTCACCAGTTGTGAGTCCTTCAGGGCAGCCTGCAGATCCGAGCCAGCGTTCTTCGGGTGAAACAGCTCGCGCCACTCTGCGACACCCATTTCCTGAAAGGATTTCAGGCTCATGAGGAAGCCGTAGTCGTCGAGGGTCACCAGAGTGTTGCCCCCGACCGCCTGCTTCACCCGATGGCTCAGGATTCTGGAAAGCGCATCGTTGGCACTCCGGCCGATCAGACTGTGAAAGAAATAGTGGATCCGGTCATCCTCTTCATCGTCATCGATAAACCGCTCGATCAAAAACCGCTTTTCGGTCGGAACCTTCGAGATGATCGATTGATTCTGAAAGTGATCGAGAATCGCCTCCGCATTGGTTTGTGAGATCGACCAGGTTTCGACGAGCCAATCCACGATCTCCTCAGCATCTTCAGCTTGCTCATTCAAACGACGATCGATCTCAGTCCTGAGACGGGCCACTTCGCGGGCAAGACCAGAAGCAAGTGGCATCTTGTTAGCGTTCCAGCTCGGGACCGATGGTAGCCGACCTTTTGCGTTTTCAACGATGACATCAGTCGGTGTCGTTTCGACGAGCTTAACCGTCTTTCCTCCTAACACAAAAACATCGCCTGGAGTCAGTTGCTTCACAAATCGCTCTTCCACTGCTCCGATCCGTCGGCGGTTGAGTTTTACATTCAGCATCCCGTCAGCGTGGATCGTCCCAATATTGACTAGATACTCACGCTCCACCTTTTTGGAGAGCGTGTGATATCGCCCGTCCCGCTCAACGATTTTTCCAAAGGTGTCCTTGTATTGCCCCTGCAGCGATCGCCCTCCGCCCTGCAGGTATTCGATGATCCGGTCATACAACTCGCGCTCCAGTTTCCGAAACGGGTAAGCCCCCCGGATCAGCTTAAATCCCTCGTCGGGGTCGATCCCCCCTTCCATCGCCAGCCCCATGACATGCTGGATGATCACATCCGGGGCAAAGTCGAGTGTCTCGATCGGATCGAGCTTGCGGTCTTTTGTGAGCTGCGAACAGACCACGCATTCGATCAGGTCGTTAACGTTCGTGGCGACCAGCACACCGTGACTGATCTGGTGGACGCTGTGACCGCTTCGCCCGACTCGCTGAAGCGCCCGCGAAATGCCCTTTGGCGTGCTGACCATGATAACGGTATCGATATGACCGATATCAATTCCCAGCTCGAGACTGGTCGAGCAAACGACCGCTCGCAAGGTCCCATCCTTGAGCCGGTCCTCTACCTCCTGCCGAATGTCCCGATCAAGCGACGAATGGTGACACTCGATCTCAGCATTGAGTTTTGGCAGAGCCAGCTTGAGCCGATGCGCGATGCGCTCAGCACCTGAGCGAGTGTTGGTGAAAACAAGGGTGGTTCGATTTTGCTCAACGATGTTGGCCATGTCGGAGATCACCCGAGTGGCGGTGTAGCCTGCCGGCGGATAAGCACTCTTTCGGAGCGGCGTCAGCACTTCAATAATCGAGCGGCGCCCTGTCACCGCTTCGCGAAGCTGCAGCTGCGGTCCCGAGCCCTGAAGAAAGGCAGCGACTTTCTCAAGAGGCGCGACCGTCGCGGACAAGCCAATACGGCAAAGCGATGTCTCGGTCCCACGCTGTCGCTTGCGAATAGCCTCCAGTCGTTCCAGCGAAACGGTGAGATGCACCCCACGTTTATTTTCAGCAAAAGCATGCAGTTCGTCGACCAGCACAAAGTCGCAGCGCGCAAGTGCCTCGCGGTAGCCGGACTGAGGCAAAACGATGGCCAGGCTCTCCGGCGTCGTGATCAGAATATGCGGTGGCTTACGGCGCTGCTTTTGCCGCTCGGCCGGGGATGTGTCGCCAGTGCGGAGACCAATCGTAATCGCGTCTCCTAAACCCAATTCTTCGAGCGGTCCTTTCAGGTTTTTCTCGATGTCATAGCTGAGGGCTCGCAGCGGTGATACGTAGACGCAGCGAATACCCTTCGGATCGAGCGATCCGGTTTGATGCTCGACCGCCAGCTGATTGATGATCCCGAGAAATCCAGAAAGCGTTTTTCCAGATCCTGTCGGGGAACTCAACAGCACCGAACGCCCTGCCGCGATTTCAGGGACGCAGAGCCGCTGCGCGTCAGTAGGTTCGGCGAATCGATTTCGAAACCAGTCAGCGACCTCGGGTGAGAGAGCTTCATAAAACGTGGCGTCGTCGGTTTTCACAGCCGGAATGGTTTTCTCAAATCAGACTCAAGGTCCTCTTAAACAATTGGGGTGGGAATATCTCCGACAGCAACCGAGATCGGCATAAAAAGAGCGTTGATTCAAATACGCGAGTGCCCTAGACATGGAGGGAACCAATCGATAACGACTGCCCATGAGCCGCCCTCTGATCTTCGCCTTACTCGGAATCTTCGCCTCGATAGCCGTCGGCTCAGCAACCGCGCTTGAAGGTTTCGGACCGTTTCACGACCATTCTGAATATCGCGGAAGTGCCTGCCGGGCAAAGGATCACCCCCTCGTTGATTACCCACAGCAGCGGCGAAAGCTCTTCTCGCATCGCATCACTCCTCACCACTGCCTGGACTGTGGGGGCTGTGAGACATTCACTCCCCCGGCGGGTGTCAGGAGAGTCTGGCAGCGCCGCATCGGACTGGGTGTCGAGACGCGCTACCACTGCCTCCCTTGCGGACGCAGAATTCCATACCAAGTGCAGGTCGCGACCTTTAAAGAGCGCTATTCGAATGGCCAAAATCGAGTTTTCAAGTGTGTGGTTGCTCACATTTCACCGGCTGGTAAGTAGCGTAACCGTCGAGTGCTTTGTTTCAGACTGAGATCGTTTGCAACGGGAACTGCTGACTGATCAGCTGAAAATCTCTATCATTGTGGAGTAGGTGGACACGACTCTCAATCGCGACCGCCGCGATGTAGGTATCCACGTTATTTTTCAATGTTAGGCCTGATTTCCGCAGGGAGCGATACATGACGGCTGCCTGCTTGAATGTCGCTTCCGTCATAGGCAGAAACTCGAGAACGGCGAAGCGTCTTTCGACCTTTGAGAATTGCTCGTCGTGTCTGCAACCCCTCAGGACTTCGGAGAGGATGTGGCCACAGATACAAATGTCCTCGCCTTTATCGACGAATTGCTCCAATGCCTCAGCCTGGGTCGACGATGCTCCGCTGAAATAGTCGATCCATACGGACGAGTCGACGAGCACCCTCATAGATCTCTGGCAGCCCGCATGTCTGACAAATCTCCTTCCCACTCAATCGTTCCTCGAAGTTCTCTTAGTTTTTGAATTTCCGACCGCCGTATCAATTCACGGAGCGCAAAATCGATAATGTCACGCTTCGTTTGAAGCCCTGACACAGAGCGAGCCTTTTCAATCAAGTCTTCGTCGATGACAACATTCGTCCGCATATCATGTGTATGGTCTCGCATAATCGTGTGTATGTCCAGAAATACGTAGCCCTTTGGTCTCGCTACCTGCTCTTCGATAAGTCAGTCTTTCGAAGGATGCGGTTTCTGGTGACATTTCTATTCTGCGTTGGCCTCTCGGTGCTAGCCAGCGCTGACGACTTCCCCGAAGTCTACAACAGCGAGGCTGATCCTAACGCTCATCCTCCCAGCCCGGAAGAAGCGGCGGCCAGCTTTGATCTCCCGGAGGGTTTCGAGATCTCCGTCTTTGCTGCTGAGCCAGATTTGCGAAATCCGATTGCGATGGCCTGGGACCAAAAGGGCCGGATCTGGGTTGCTGAAAATTACACCTACGCTGAGAAAGCTCGCCGCTTCGACCTGGGGTTACGGGACCGAGTCTTGATTTTTGAAGACGAGGACTGGGACGGCAGAGCGGATCGGCGGACCGTCTTTTATGACAACCTGCAGATGCTCACCAGCGTCGAGGTTGGTCGCGGCGGCACCTGGGTGATGTGTCCACCGCAGCTGTTATTCATCCCCGACGCAGACGGCGACGACGTGCCCGATGGCAATCCTATCGTCAAACTCGATGGCTTCGATGTTGCCCAGAACAACTACCACAATTTTGCCAACGGACTTCGCTGGGGCCCTGACGGCTGGCTCTACGGTCGCTGCGGGCATTCCTGTCCCGGCCGGATCGGCGTCCCTGGGACACCTGACGAAGAGCGGATTCCGATAAAAGGAGGGATCTGGCGCTACCACCCTGATCGCGAAGTCGTCGAAGTGCTGACGCACGGGACTGTCAATCCATGGGGCCACGACTGGGATGAAAACGGGGAGCTGTTTTTCATCAACACCGTGATCGGTCACCTTTGGCACATGATCCCCGGTGCGCATTTCCGCGAGGGGTTTGGCCAGTCGCCCAATAAACTCGTTTTCGACCGGCTCTCGATGCATGCCGACCATTGGCATTTCGACACGTCTGCCAGCTGGACCAAGTCTCGCGATGGCGCAGCAAATGATTTCGGCGGCGGCCATGCTCACATCGGCATGATGATTTACCAGGGGGAGAATCTACCCGGCAATTTCCAGAACCGCCTTCTCACCTGGAACATGCACGGGCGTCGCGCCAACGTAGAACGCCTCGACCGCGTCGGGACGGGTTATGTCGGCCGACACGAGCCAGATCAATTTCTCGCCGGCGACACGTGGTTTCGCGGGATGGAAATTAGCCAGGGTCCTGATGGCGCCCTCTACGCGATCGACTGGAGCGACACTGGTGAGTGTCACGAGCATACTGGAGTGCATCGTGAAAGTGGGCGGCTCTATCGGATTTCGCAGGGCACTCCAGCGAAGCCACAATTCGAGGATTTGAGCCGCATCACTGCCGACGGGGTAAAGAGAATCTTGGCCAATCCCAATGTTTGGTATGACCGCCAACTGAGAATCGCGCTGGCCGGAGACCCAACCGAGGAGAAGACCCTTGCTAAGATCTACAGCGAAGAAACCGGTCACCTCCGATTGCGTGCGACCTGGCATCTTAAGGCGCTCGGGTCCACCCCAGCCGACGGGTGGGCTGCGATGGCTCAGAGTTCGAACGAGCACGACCGAGCATGGGCGATTCGTCTGCGGACCGATCATCTCCCTCTCGATGGCTACATGGGACCCATCAACGAGGAGCGTCCCCCAGTGCAAGCAACCTTTCTTCGCGAACTGGAAGAGCTTGCCAAAACCGATCGATCCGGCCTGGTCAGGTTGACTCTCGCCTCAACCCTTCAGCGATTGCCCCTTTCGCAGCGGCTCGACCTCGCCAAAGCCCTCGCTTCCCGCAACGAAGATTCGGAGGATCACAACCAACCGGCAATGGTGTGGTATGGCGTCTATCCTCTCGCCACGACAGCGCCAGAAGATCTGGTCGAACTGGCGCGCTCGACTCGTTGGCCCCAGCTCCAGCAATGGATCAGCCGGGCACTTGCCAGTCAGATTGAGCAATCGCCAGACGCGCTCGACGCACTCCTGAGTTGGAGTGCGACCGAGCCAGATTCCGTCGGCCCGATTCTTGCCGGGCTCCAGGACGCCTTCGACGGTTGGAGGAAAGCACCAGCACCAGGCTCCTGGGCCACCGTTTCAGAATCGTTAGCTGCTTCGAATGAACATCGCGACGCAATCCGTGAGCTCAGCGTTCTGTTTGGCAGCGGCCGGGCAATGGACGACCTCAAAGCGATCGCAAGAGATACTGAAGCCAACCTCGAATCTCGCCAGAATGCTCTCCGAGCCCTGATTGAGAGTCGCGCGGATGGGCTCCGCGAGCTCTGCGAAGAGCTCCTCAACACTCGAATCCTCAATCAAACGGCCGTTGAAGGCCTCGCCCTGTTTGATGATCCCGAAATCGGCCAGCGCCTTGCGGAAAATTACCGCCGATTCTGGCCGAAGGAGCGCCCATCCGTGATCGCCGTGCTGACGAGTCGACCGGCCTGGGCACTGGCGCTGCTTTCACAGATCGAGTCCGGCAAGATCCCTCGGACAGATCTGAGTCCTTTCCATGCCCGTCAGATCGTGACGCTCGGGAACGAGCAAGCGACCGCGACACTGGCTCGGGTCTGGGGCGAAGTGCGTCAGAGCGATGCCGCCAAGCGCGAGCGGATTGAAACGCTGAAGGTTCAGCTGTCAGCCGATCAGCTTGTCGGAGACGATCTCTCCGCCGGCCGAGCCTACTACCGCAGCCTTTGTGGAAACTGTCACCAGCTCTATGATGAAGGTGGGCAGCTCGGTCCGAATCTCACTGGCTCCGGGCGAGCCGAGCTGGAGTATCTTCTCGAAAATGTGATCGACCCCAGCGCAGTGGTGAGCGCTGACTATCGGATGACCACTCTGACACTGAACGATGGCCGGACTCTGGCCGGGGTCGTTGCCGGGGAAAACGATCGCACCGTCACCGTGCGTCTCCTTACTGATGAAACGACCATCGAAAAATCAGAGGTCACATCGCGTGAAACCCAGCCAGTTTCGATCATGCCCGAGGGCCTATTCGATGCACTGTCACCCGAGCAGTTGAGAGATCTCGTCGCCTACCTCCAGCATCCGAGGCAGGTGCCGTTGCCATAGCTTGGTGAAGCTGATTTCTGATTGATGGCCTGGTTGCCTGGAGGCCTTCGCGTCGTCTGAATCGCGAAACCGAACTCGGTCACGATTTTGGAATCGGGCGGCGGTCAACCGGAGACGGTCGACCCTACCGTTGACACCTGATTCCAAAAATCGGCCCGAATTACCATCGCGGGTTGTGACTGTTGCTACTACAACCTCAGCATGGACACCGCTTTGATCTGGTTTCTGATTGGGCTCGGGCTCATTATTGCAGAGTTCCTCGTTCCCGGGGTCATCCTTATCTTTTTTGGGATTGCCGCCTGGGTCGTTGGCCTGCTCGACTGGTTCGGGGTCGATTCATTCAGCACCCAGATGTGGATTTTTGGTCTCACCTCGGTGCTTCTACTGATCTTTGCGCGCCGCTTCGTCAAAGACTGGTTTCGCGGCAACGAATCCGGGACTGGAGGCAGCGACAGCCTCGACGGCGAGTTTATCGGTAAGCTCGTCACCGTGGTCAAAACGATCCCGGCAGATGACTTTGGTCTCGTCGAGTTGAAAGGCGCTCAATGGCAGGCCACCGCCGCGGTTGAACTCGCAGAAGGCGAACGCGCCATCGTAGTCTCGCGCGACACCCTGACTTTGACCGTGAAACCCAGAGACTAACCTTACAACCAACTTCACTTTATGGAATACATCATCCCGGCGGGCGTCGTCGTCCTCATCATCATCATCCTGCTCCGCACGGCTCAGGTCGTACCGCAACGGAAGGCCTTCGTCGTGGAAAGACTCGGGAAGTTCAATCGAGTTCTCGAAGCCGGTTTTCACATCCTTTTTCCCTTTATCGATCGGGTCGCCTACAAGCATTCGCTCAAAGAGGTCGCCGTCGATGTGCCGTCCCAGGTTTGCATCACTCAGGACAACATCGCCATCGAGATCGACGGTGTCCTCTATCTCCAGGTGCTCGACGCAAAAAAGGCCAGCTACGGTATCGAAGACTACCTGTTCGCCTCGACTCAACTCGCTCAAACGACCCTGCGATCAGAGATTGGTAAACTCGAGCTCGACCGTACTTTCGAAGAGCGCGAAATGATCAATGCCAACATCATCGGAGCTCTCGACAAGGCCTCTGAACCTTGGGGATTGAAAATCACCCGATACGAAATCGCAAACATCACCCCTCCGCCGAGCGTGCGCGATGCGCTTGAAAAGCAGATGCGAGCCGAGCGCGAGCGCCGTGCTGTGATCGCTGAATCTGAAGGTGAAAAAGAAGCCAAAATCAACGTCGCCGAAGGCGAAAAGCAGGAGGTCATTAAGCAGTCAGAGGCTAATCGAGATAAGCAGGTCAATGAGGCCGAGGGTAAGGCCAAAGAGATCGAGCTCCTCGCCAATGCCACTGCAGATGGGATCCGCACCATTGCCCAATCGATCGAATCCCCGGGAGGTCAGCAGGCCGTCAATCTGCGCATCGCCGAGCAATATGTTGAACAATTTGGGGAGCTGGCAAAGAAGAACAACACGCTCATCATTCCCAGCAATGTCGCTGATATTGGAGGGACCGTTGCCGCGCTCGCGACGATGCTCGACAATCGAGAGGCTGGCTCCGAAGTGCCCCCAATCCCGAAAAAGTGAGGGGGAAGCGCTTCCATCGCAGGCCAGAGTCCTGCGCTCCCGAGTCCCGGCTTTGCGCAGCACCGGAGAATAGCCGTCCCCGGCTGTTCCGCAGAGCCTGAGTCGGTTTGAGTTTCTAAACCGAGCAGCTGGTCGACCGGGGACGGTCGACCCTACCTTTTCGGAGAAAGACGCGGCCTAATCATCAAAACCTCGCCACCGTGTAGTCTGGGTCATCGTCATCGGTATCGGTCACCGTGCCGGCCTTCGCCAGCATCCGCTGGCACTCCGGGCTGAGGTGGCGGAGACGCAGTGACTTTCCGGCCGCCTCGTATCGCTCAGACAGAGAGTGAAGCGCTTCGAGGCTCGACTGATCGCAAACTCGTGCCTCCCGAAAATCGATCGTCACCTGATCGGGCTGGTCTTTCGGCGTGAGCCGTTCGATAAACTCTCGCACCGATCCAAAGTAGAGCAGTCCCCGTAGATGATAGAGACGGCTCCCATCCTCCATTTCCTGGGCCTCGCCGAGGCGAACGTGTTTCGCACTTTTCCAGGCGAAGACGAGCGCCGACACAATCACGCCGACAATCACAGCCAGGGCCAGGTCGTGCCAGACCGTCACTGCGGTGACGATAACGATGACGATGACATCCTCAATCGGGACACGGTGCAATATTTTGAATGTCGACCATTCGAAAGTCCCGATCACAACCATAAACATGACTCCAACCAGGGCCGCAATCGGGATCCGATCGATGACCGGGGCTCCCACTAGGACGAAGAGAAGGAGCCCGACTGCAGCGACGATTCCGGATAGGCGTCCCCGCCCACCGGAATTGATATTGATTAGGCTCTGTCCGATCATGGCGCAGCCTCCCATGCCCTGAAAAAATCCGGTCACGACGTTGGCTGCCCCCTGAGCGAGGCACTCGCGATTGCCGCTTCCGCGAGTTTCGGTGATCTCGTCGATCAATTGCAGAGTCATGAGCGATTCAATCAGCCCGACCAGCGCGACGATCAGAGCGGTAGGGAGAATTGCGAGAAACACCTCCGAGGTCAGAGGAATACTCGGCAGATGTGGAAGCGGGAGCCCACCTTTGACCGAGGCGAGGTCACCGACCTCCCGCGTATCGAAGAAAAAGAAGCCAAGCAGCGAAACTACGATGATAGCCGCCAATGACGACGGAACCGCTTTTGTCAGCTTCGGCAAAAACCTGATGATAGCCATGGTCAGAACCACCAAGCCGATCATGACCGCAAGGTCGCTCCCGGTGAGCCATTTAGTCGCTTCTCCGTTCTCAAAGATTTTGAACATATCGAGCTGGCTCAGGAAGATCACGATGGCGAGGCCGTTTACAAAACCCATCATCACCGGGTGAGGCACCAGCCGAATGAAGCGGCCCAGCTTGAGGACCCCGATCAGCAGCTGAATCAGCCCGGCAAGAATCACGGTGGCAAAGAGCAATTCAATCCCGATGCCGCCGAACTCATCATTCCCTTTCTTGACGACCGACACCAGGACCACGGCAACCGCACCGGTTGCTCCCGAAATCATCCCTGGTCTGCCCCCAAAAATCGCGGTGATGATTCCGATGAAAAATGCCGCGTAGAGCCCACTCAACGGCGGCACTCCAGCAACAAAAGCAAAAGCAATCGCCTCTGGGACTAACGCAAGCGCCACCGTCAGACCGGAGAGGGTATCAGCCTTGATCGATTGAGGAGATTTTCGAAAGAGAGGAAAGAGATTTGCCATAGCGCAGCTAGAGGGCGCGGAAACTGGACGCGCCAAACGATTTCGCAAGCGGCAAATAAACGAAATCAAATCAGCACTAAAACGTGGAACATCCGGTTCATCGATTTCATGGCAGGTGCTGGCACCGGGCAAGTGGCCGAGATCCGCCAGCTAGTTTCATATTTACCGAGCCGGGGAGATCCGGTATCACTTGCGCCGATCAGCTATGAAGAAACTCCTGCCCCTGGCTTTCGCGCTCGCCTCGCTTGGTTTGCTCGTTTTCAAATTGCAGCCTGCCCGCGCAGATCATCACGCCGAAAACCCTGCTTCGAACAAGCCTCTCAAATGCCTCCTCGTCACCGGTGGATGCTGCCACGACTACAAGGTGCAGCAGCACATCATCAGCGCTGGCGTTTCAGAGCGCATTCCTACTGACTGGACGATCTTTTATGAGATGGATCAGGAAAAATCCAAAGCTTACCTCAGCGCTCCCGGCTGGGCAGAGGGCTACGACGTGATCGTCTACAATCACTGTTTCGCCAAAGAGACCGACGCAAAATTCATCGAGTCTGTCGCTGCAGTCCATGATACCGGGCTCCCCGCAATCGCACTCCACTGCGCGATTCACTCCTACCACTGGAATATCCCTGAAGTCGAAGGAAAGGAAAAAGCCTGGCCCGCCCTGCTTGGGGTCAGCTCAAAGGGGCATGGCCCAAAAGCACCAATCACTGTCAACAAGGTCCCAGACCAAGCCGATCATCCCGTCCTTGCGGCCATGCCCGACGGCTGGACCACTCCCGAGGGAGAGCTCTACAATGTCCAACGCGTCCTCGACACTGCGACCGTCCTCGCCTACGGCGACAATGGTAGCGATGTCCGGCCAGAAGAGCCTCAGGCATGCATCTGGGTGAACGACTACAACGGCACCCGCATCATGGCCACGACCATTGGTCACCACAACTCGACCATGTCGACCGACGAATACCTCGATCTGCTCGCAAACGGGATTCGCTGGGTGACAGAAAAGTGAGGCAGCCCCCACGACACAAACAGATCGGGCATTGAGCCGAAGACTTTCCCCTGGGTCGACCGCCGAGGCGACTAAAGTCGCCGGTCCGGAGCGGTGGTTTTAACCACCTTCCGAAGCCCAAATCCGGGCAAATTCATGTAAATCTCCTCTCCTCCGGTCGACCTCCATGGTCAATTGCCCAAAACTAGCTCTCCGAAAATACCGCGTCAGGACACGTCCAACCCTGTCATGTCTCGGACCTGACCCTCTTAGGTCCCGCACCTAACCCTGTTGAATCGCGGCGGGTTGCGCGAAAACTTCGGCCTTTGAGGCACTTGAATGAACCGGATTCCGACCGAAATTGAAGTGTCTGCGTAGCCAAGTCACAGACTATGATCTAAGCTTGATCGTCTGAATTCTCTTAATGCCTGCTACCGCCAAACCTCGCAAACGCCGCGTCAATCTCCGCACGCCGGAGGTGATGGAGCGCGTCCAGACAGAGGTCGCCGATCATTACCAAAGTCTCATCGTCACGAAAGTGCGAGAGACCGGGTCAATCACGATCGGCAATACCACCATCAGGCTGGCCCAGCAGTTCGGCTTTTGCTACGGAGTTGAGAAGGCGATCGACCTCGCTTACGCCTCGCGCCGCGTCTTCCCCGAAGCTCGTATCTTTTTGATTGGAGAAATCATTCACAATCCGGAGGTCAATCAGCAGCTCCAAGACATGAACATCGTCTCGCTGCCCTGGAAAGAGATGGATGAGCAGTATGACGATCTCAACGAGGACGACGTCGTTATTGTCCCCGCGTTTGGAGCCCCAGTCTCCTACATGGACAAAGTGGAATCGCAGGGATGCCAGATCGTCGATACCACTTGCGGAGACGTGATGAAAGTCTGGCGCCGAGTCCGGGATTTTGCGAAAAAAGGAATCACCTCGATCATCCACGGAAAGTCGGGACACGAGGAGACAAGGGCGACCGCCTCGCGCGCTCTCGGCACCGACAAGACCGGCCACTACGTCATTGTTCTAACCCTCGACGACGTTGATTACCTCTGCCACTACATCAGTCAGGGAGGCGATCGCGAAGCTTTTCTGGAACGCTTCGAGGGCTCGCTCTCACCTGGTTTTGATCCGGATGTCCACTTGCAGCTTGTCGGTGTCGCAAATCAGACCACGATGCTCAAGTCAGAGACCGAAGAGATCCAGCGCCGGGTCCGAGTCGCCGTCGAAGCTCGCGATGGCTCAGCGGATAATTTTTCGGTCTTCGACACCATCTGCGGGGCAACCCAGGAGCGTCAGGACGCTCTCTTCGAGATGCTCAAGACGCACATGGACATGCTCCTGGTGGTCGGTGGCTACAACAGCTCGAATACCCAGCACCTCGTCGAAATCGGCGAACAAGAGCTGCCGACTTTTTTCATTCGGAGCGCTCGATGCCTGACTTCCCTAGAGGAGATCGTGCACTACGATCTGCACCGTAAAGAAGAGGTCGACGGGAGCACTGACATTTTTGCAAGAGAAGAACCCATCATCGTCGGCATCACCGCCGGTGCATCCTGCCCCAACAACCTGATCGAAGACACCATTCTGAAAGTCTTCGAAATGCGCGGGATCGACGAAGAGACCGTCCGATCGGCGTAAGCGGCCTGCTTGTAGCCGCGCTTTCCCAAAGCGTGGCCCGGATCGCACGATCGTCAGCTGAGCCCCACCACGTTTTTGCAAACGCGGCTACCATCGCCTGTGTAGCCGCGCTTTCCCAAAGCGTGGTCCGGATCGCACGACCGTCAACTGAACCCCACCACGTTTTTGCAAACGCGGCTACTGCTTCGCCTCTCTCTAAATCACCCAAACAATTGCGCGCTCCCTGGATACAGCTTCGACAGCACCGCTGCAGTTGCACGGCGGATCTCCTTTTCCACGGAACGCAGCAGCTTCTCTTTGTCGGCGTGAGCTCCGCCTCGTTTCCAGAGTTTCGCCCAGACCTCTGACGATTGCTTCAGCTCTTCATCGACGAAATTTTCCCAACGCTCCGGGGTTGCTGACCGGATCCTGCCAGGTTCCGCGGCCACGCCCGTAATGAGAAACGGCAAGGTAAAGCATGAGGATCACTTTGGTCTGCTCGATGAAATGATTTTGCGTCCAACGCGCCTCGTTCTTCCCAGTTTGCGCGAGATTGTAGCCGCGTGTCATTGCGTAGGAAGCAGCCCCGCCAAGAACCATTCCGACCACGGCCCCGCTTCCGAAACCAAGCCCACCACTCACCAGATCAGCGCCTACGCCTGTGATCAGTCCCGAGACAGCGCCGCCAATTGCAGTGGCGAGGGATTCCTCGACATCTCGTTTCACTGAAAATGCCTCCTTCGTCGTTGCCGCTAATTCAGTCGCTGTTTTCCCCTCAATCCCGGCGAGATCGATCAGCTCGTTCATGGAGTCCTGAGTCCGCTCGGCCAGTCGCGCATACATGGAGCGCTGGACCCGCTCGAGTTCTGCATTTCGCTCGTTCGATTTTACCAGGGAAAACAGCTTCTCACTGAGCGATTTGCTCGGGAGTTCTTCTGTATCTGTCAGGGCAAAACAGGCGAGGTCAGCCATCGACTCGACTGATTTGGAAAACAGATCGAGATTTCGTTCGATCCAGACCCGGGTGAGTTTCTGAGCCGTTTTCTTCGCATCGCCCTCCACTACCTTGGCAGCTTGCTCGAGTATATGGTGCTCCTCAGTCCAGCAGCGGGTGAATGCGTCGAGGGTGTCGACGTGCCTGACGATTTCGTAGCGCGAGAGGTGATCACGCCATTCGTCTTCATTCGCCCGATCTCGATCCGGATCCGGCTCGCCCACTTGATTCAGAAAAACCAGCACCGGCTTTCCGATCCATTCGATGACTTCGATCTCGAGATCGACATAGGCAAGCGCGTCGGGAGGCTGGGAGGCGTCAATTAAGTAGAGCACCACATCGGCATCTGTCTGGACGTGACGGACCGCCTCCTGACTGCAGAACAGCGACCGATCACCGACCCGATCCCAGACCTGGTGCAAGAGCCACCCGACCGGATTTTTGTCCTTACGAAGCCGCTTCGCCAGCTTCGCGAGATTGGCTCCGAAGCCCGGGGTATCCCACAACTTCACGACATAGTCTCCATCGGCAATCAAGGTATGAGCTTCCGGGATCTCGGTGACGTGAGCGCTGTCCGCGACCTCGCCGATATCCTTCCGAAGCAGCGTGCGCGCCAGCGCTGTCTTTCCCACATTGGTGTGAGAAATCAGACTGAGCATCAATTCGCGGCTGGAAGCATCTGATCTGGCCATGGATCAAGTGGAATGAAAACGCTGGAGGAGGCGCTGTCGTCAGACTTTTTGACGTTCCGAAAGGTAGAGGAGGTCACGATCGAGATGGCCGGTCAATTTTTCCCAAGAGGTCCGGCGGCTGTCGTATCGTGACTCAGCATCAGGGAAACTGGCATTTTTTCGATCAAATGATCTCTGATCGAGCAGGATCAGAGGCAGTTTGTCGCCGTATTTTTCGACCAGCCCATCGAGGACGAGGCGATGGGTCTCGACCTCAGGGGTAGCCGCAAAGACGAGGATCGGCACGACCAGATCATGACCTGCGCTATCCGCTTGCGGCATCGTTTCTTCATCACCAAAGGCAATCGATTCGGCCCACCGAGCTTCGATGCGACGCTCCTTGTATTCAGCGAGGCATCGTTCTGCCGCTTCTCGATCTTCCGGTTTCTCGAAGCGCGTCGCGTAAGGCACAAAGAGCGCGACCAAGCCTTCCCCGGAAGAGAGCGCAACAAGTCGCTCAAAATACTCCGGGGCGACTTGGCGAAAGGGTATCGTCCGCCCGAGCCAGGCAGATCGAGCTCGCCAAGTCAGTGCGAGGATGAATCGGGGCAATACCACGAATAGCCCGATCGTGATCGCATACCAATGAATCCACCGATCGGCCCTTTCCCCGACTGGGTTCGCCGGATCACTCGATTGCCAGCGCATCGCATCGAGCTCTTCACCCGACGGAATCGTGTCACCGATCAGGCTCGTGGCCGGTCCCAGAATGGTCTGAACAAAGGGCCGCAACTGAGGCCCACTCTCAAAAAAAGTGCTTTCCCAGACCGCGCGATACTCTTGCGCGAGACCTCGCACATACATTCCACCAATCGCTGCGATCGCCAGCACCATCGCGGTGACATGGAGCAGAGACTTGATCCGGCACCCTATCGCGGGCGACTGCAGTCGGAGCCAGGTCTTCTCGAAGAGCGCCCGAGCTCCTTCTAGAGCTCCGCTTTCCGGGGCTTGTCGATCTTTGAGTGGACTGGACTGCTGGCAAAGAATTCTCACCAGCCACTGGATTGAGCTGTCCGAGAAGAGACGATCTCGACTCCGGGTCAGCAGCCAGATATCCCGCACGACTACCAATCCACTCCAGGCCATGATGCCCAGCAGAGGGAAGGCTAGGATGTTGATGCGTCGTTCCGGGCCAAGCTCATTGGTGAGGTAGCCGATCACGGCCGCGACAATGAGCAGCCCCGAGGTCAACACACCCCATTTCCACTGACCACCTGGCTCGGCCCAGAGGGCAGTCTCGGGAAATTTTCCCACCAGTTTGCCAAGCAGAGAGGCCGCCCGCTGCTGGAAAAAACGATCCTGCTGATCTCGCGTGCTGGGGCGAGGCAGAGGAGAACCTGCCAGTGAGGCAGCTGCATCCCGAGTTTCCGATGAAAAGATCGCGTCCTCAGAGTCGGCCTGCTCGATCGCATGGACCAGAAGTATCTGCCTAGACTCGTGGCGTTTCATGGCGAGGGGGGGACCCGTCTCACGGGCGGCAAATCGGTCACAGCATCGCCGGAGCGTCGCCGAGAGCCGCCCGCTTGAGCGGATCGTTTGCGTAGAAATGAGCAACGCCGATGGCAAGCGCGTCCGCCGCATCCGAGGGAGGTGTCTCTGTGAGCTGGAGCAACGCTCGCATCATAAAAGCGACCTGCTGTTTGTCCGCCGCTCCCCGCCCCACGACAGCTTGCTTGACGCGCTTGGGTGCGTATTCAAAAACCTCGAGACCATGTTCAGCAGCGGCGAGTACGGCTGCTCCCCGAGCGGCCCCCATCGTGATTGCCGTCCGGTAGCTTTGAACGAAAATGACACCCTCAACCGCACAAACCTCGGGGCGATGCTGGCAGATCACATCATTGAGCTGTTCCCGAATCGCAACCAGGCAGCCCGACTGGCGCAGCTGCCGTTTGTTTTTGATGACCCCGTAGGTGATCGACCGAAATGCCTCGCGCCCAGAGTCATTTTTGAATCGCTCGACTACCGCATAGCCAGTGTTACGGAGAGCCGGATCGATGGATAAAACACGCACACCAGAAAGCTACACTGATTCAGAGTAAAAAGCGCGCGGAAACTGGTGGGTACTGAAGCGACGGGGCAGATGGTCCGAAGCACGGCGCGGGATCGGAATGTGCCTCCTCACACTGGACAGCAGCACGGACATCGGCGGACGACCGAGGACGGGTCGTCCCTACCGGACGCACAAAGTAAGGGGCTTCATCCCTGAAGGTCCGCCGGGCCATGCTGCTTCGGAAGGTGCCCTCTACCTCTGGAGGCAGCACGGACATCGGCGGACGACCGAGGACGGGTCGTCCCTACCGGTGGATCTCGAAAAACTGATCTCCGAATCCAGCGCTGCAGAAAATGTCTCTCGCTTCGTTCTGAAAGCTCGATCGGTCAGTTAGGTTTTCCGACGTCCCCTCAGATCAATCGTAGATCCGGACATTGGCGTCGCGACGCAGCTTTGCGAGCCAGGTCTCGAGCGCCTTTTGCCGCTGCTCGATGGTAAGACGCTTCACGACTTCTTCCTCCAGCTCATCAAAGTCGGGCACAGTCTGGCCGACTCGGCCGTCGGATTTGATGATTCGCCAAAAGGGTCCGTCCTCCACTGGTGAGCTTGCTTGCCCAGTCGGGAGGCTGTAGGCAAAACCGGTCAGCCCCTTGTTGAGCGGGCCACTCCGGCTGATTACCCCGATGTAGCCGCCCTTGTCGGCAAAGCTGTCGGCCGAGTGCTCGCGGGCCAGCGCCGCGAAACTACCTCCGCTCCTCAATGACGACATGATCCGATCGAGCTTGGCTTTCTGCTGCGCCTCGCTGCTCGTCGGGGTTTGCCGGGGGATCGACATGATCCGCAGCTTGATCCGCCCCTCCGAGGCGAACTCATCCTTAATCTCGTTGTACTTGCGGCGTTTTTCCCATGGGGTCGGCGGAATCGTGGTGTCGCCGGAGTGCTGGGACCGGAGCGCCTGAATCGCGATCTGATCTTTCTGAACATCGCGAAACTGGGCAATGGTCATGCCGCTTTTGGCGAGTTCGTCGACGAACTTCTGACGATCACCGCCAAAGCGATCGCTCACAAATCGAGCGACTGATTCATCGATATACTGACTCTTGATATCACCACCGAGCCGCTTGAATTCGCTGAGAATCAGCATGCGATCGATCAAGTCGTCGAGCGCGTCGGATTCCAATTCGCGGATCTGCTTTTCCGCCTCGGTTGGGCTGACCGCGCCGCGGTTTCCCACCATCCACACCTGGACCTGGGTTTGAAGGGCAGCGTCCAGCATCGTCTGGGTGATCGCTTCGCCATTGACGACTGCTTTGATCGAGTTGAGGACAGTTGGCTCGGCCTGGATTAGCACCGGTGTGGTCGGGATAACGATGCTGAATGCGGCGAAACCGAATACAGTGCAGAAAAGAGCCCAGGGGCGTTTCGAAAGTCTGAAGGTCATATCGCGGTAGCTGATCATGGCGACGCTCTTAACGGTTACAAATCTAGCACCCAGTCCAGGGCTGACTCAAGCCATTCCTCCTCGTCGTCTCCGATTAAACGGGGGAACTTTCCGTTTATTTGGACGTATTTGCCGTTCTTCATCAGCTTGAGTTTCCGATCTTGCACCTCGACCGAACCGCAGCCCTTCCGCGCTGCCCGAATCTTGATTTCCGTCGTCCTGAGCAGGTTCTCAACCGCATCAGGGGTCCGCCCAAAGCGATCGCTCCACTCATCGCGAAGGGCATCGAGTTCGCTTACCTCGGAAGCTTCGGCGAGCTCGCGATAGGCCGTGATCCGCAACTTGGCCTCCGGCATGTATTGGCTCGGGACAAAAGCGGGGAGGGAGCCTTTCGGGGCGGACTCATAGTGCGACTCGTTGGTGCAGAGGAAGTCGATGTGAATGCTGATATCGATCCGCTCGCCTCCCGGCTCTCCTTTCAATTTGGCGACTGATTGCTTGAGCAACTGGCAGTAAAGATCAAAACCGACTGCGGCGATATGTCCGCTTTGCTGAGTCCCAAGCAAATTCCCGGCCCCGCGGATTTCGAGGTCGCGCATCGCTATTTTGAACCCGGCTCCGAGCGAAGAGTATTGCTTGATCGCATTAATCCGTTTGCGGGCATCGCCCACCGTGAGCATGTCTGGCGGCAGCAGCAGGTAGGCGTAAGCTCGGCGGTCAGCCCGGCCGACCCGGCCACGGATCTGGTAAAGATCAGCGAGACCGAAGCGGTCCGCCCGATCGATCAGGATGGTATTGGCATTCGGGATGTCGACCCCACTCTCAATGATGGTGGTGCAGACGAGGACGTCAAATTCGCCAGCGACAAAGCGTTTCATGACCGCCTCCAGCTCTTCATCCTCCATCTGGCCATGGCCGACCTCGACGCGCGCCTTTGGCACCAGATCTTCAATCCGCCGCTTCATCCCGCGGATCGTTTTGACCCGGTTGTGGAGAAAAAAGACCTGACCATCCCGAGCGATCTCTTTCTCGACCGCGGTGCGGATGACGCGTTCATCGTAGGGACAAACCGTCGTCGCTACTGGCCTGCGGGTCGCGGGGGGCGTGTCGATCGTCGACATCTCGCGCACCCCCATCATCGCGAGGTAGAGCGTCCTCGGGATTGGGGTTGCCGATAGGGTGAGCACATCAACAAAGCGAAAACGCTCTTTAAATCGCTCCTTATGCTGCACGCCGAAGCGCTGCTCCTCGTCGATCACAACCAGGCCGAGTTCTTTGAATTTCGAGTCCTTCGAAACGATCCGATGAGTCCCGATCACAATATCGACCTCTCCCTCGACCATCCGCTTGAGCGTCTCCCGTTGCTGGGCCGCCGTGCGGTAGCGACTCAAGAGCTCAATCGTGATGGGGAAGTCGGACATTCGCTGGCGGAACGTCTGGTGGTGCTGCTCTGCGAGCACGGTGGTCGGGGCTAGCAGGGCGACCTGTTTCCCCGACATCACCGCCTTAAAAGCTGCTCGGATCGCAACTTCCGTTTTCCCAAATCCGACGTCACCACAAACCAGCCGATCCATCGGCTTCTCGCTCTCCATATCCTCCTTCGTCGACTCGATCGCTCGGAGTTGGTCGGGAGTCTCTTTGAAAATAAAGGCGTTCTCAAATTCCCACTGCCAGCGATTGTCGGGCGGGTGGGCAAAGCCTCGATGCGTCTCGCGCTCAGCCTGAATCGAGAGCAGCCGAGCCGCATAATCCATGATCGAGCTCTCGACATCACGTCGCACTCGCTGCCAGCGCTTGTCCCCGAGTCGGGAAAGCTTGGGTGCTTTTTTGCCCGTTCCGACATAGCGCGAAACGAGGTGCGCCTGCTCCAGCGGCACATAGAGCCTCGCCTCATCCGCATACTCAATCTCGAGCACTTCCTCTTTGGTGTCGTCGCCGGGCCGGGCCGGTCGCTCGCGGATACCTTTGAATTTTCCTATCCCGAAATTCACATGCACGACCATGTCGCCATAGCCATACTCGCGCAGACTGGTGACCTGACGGCTCGCCTGACGCGCATCGGTCAGGGCAGTCCTGCGTCTCCGCCGTTGATGCTGATAGCGGCCAAAAATTTCCGCGTCACTCAGTACGACGAGACGAGCATCCGGAATCGTGAACCCACGGGCGATCCCGCCCATGATTGGCATCAGCCGGGGAGCCGACCATTTCACCGAAGGCACCAGCTCATCGAATCGCTCCAGCTCAGCCTCGCTATGGAAACCCATCAACACTGTCCACTCATCCCGTCGCCACTCCACCAGCTGGCTCTCGAAGGCTTCGCGTCTCGTTTCCTGAAGGATGAAATCGCCGGCCTCGAATTCACCGAGCGGGTGATCGAAACAAGCTCCCGAATCACCTTCGACCCCGGAATGATCGACCACGCCATCCTGTCCGATCCAGACCTGGGCACGCTCTGAGTCGCAGTCGACTGCAATCACGAGATCCGCTTCTGCGAGGTAGTCAGCGATCCGCCCATTTTGCTCGAGATTCGCCTCGCTCAAAAGGATCTCAGCCTGCGCGACCTTTCCGATCGAGATCTGGGTATCGACATCAAATTCACGAATCGACTCCACCTCCTCATCAAACAGCTCAATTCGCACCGGGTGCATCGCCTGCCACGAGAAGATATCAACAATGCCACCTCGTAGAGCATATTGACCACGCTGATAAACCTGAGCCTCCTGATCGTAGCCGACCTCCTCAAGCCTTTCGGCCAAACTCGAGAGATCGCACGATTCACCTACCCGGATCGACTCCGTTCGTCGATTCAGATTTCCTGGCTCTGGTGCGGCCTCTTCCAGAGAAGCCTCCGTCATCACCACAATTTCGCCTTCACCCTCCCGAATCGATTTCAGCACGGCGAGGCGTTCCGCCGCCGCTTCCGGATCCGGCAGACTCTCCTCAAATCCCGACCACTCGAACTCAGGCAAAAAAGTTGCTTCCTGCCCCCAGAGCCCGAGCTCCCCCGAAATCGATTCCTGAGAACGGATGTGAGGACAAATCACCCAGACCCGCGATTCGACCGCTCCACTCTCACGCCAAGCCGAGATCACCGCCGAAACATAGAGAGGCTGGCCCGCTTCGGCCACCGAACCGATCCAGGTCGGATTCTCAGCAGTCGCCAGGGAGATACCACTGAGAGCCGTCCCGAGCCGTTTGCTGCGTCGAAGCAAAGGCAGCGAATGCTCCAAAGCCTCTTGTGGTAAAAGCGGTTTCAAAGAGAGACAGAAGTCATACGAGAAGGACTGCGTTTTGTCCCAAAATTCTCGATTTCGCCTGCCCCGACTACTCTCTGATTCGGGTTTTCCGCATCATCCCGTTTTCCGTTCGTCCAATTCAATCCACGGAAAGACAGCCAGCTCCGCTCTCGTATTGATGAAATCGAGCTTTTCGAGCTCGCGTCAAAATCCAATCGTTCTCTCATACCTGAGAATCTGCTTAGCTAATTTCTCCCTTTCTTAAGCAATCTTGGCAATATGTTATAAAAATTATGAGAAAAACCTGAAAATC
>JBCCBR010000003.1:0-21638 GCA_039033935.1 Verrucomicrobiota bacterium | reverse complement strand
GTGTTCCCCGGATCGAAGAACGGTCTGCCCGTCCCCAAGGCCCATCTCAAGCTGCAACTGGTCATGGACCTTCTCACCGGAAGATGGGTCCATTTCTCCATCGATCCCTACGGACGCAGCGACATGAAGGCCGCGATGGATTTCATGCCCTTGCTCCACGCCGGGGACTTACTTATCCGCGACCTCGGATACGCTTGCATGGCGAGTTTCCGCGCTATCATCGAGGCGAAGGCCTATTTCATCAGCCGTCTTAAAGCCCGCGTGCATGTCCTCGACGAAACCGGAGAGCGCATTGCTCTGCGGGCCACGCTGCGGCGACTCGCGCCCCGTCCCGGCGACATCGTCCGGATACCGGTCCTGATGACCGAAAGCGACCGGGTTCCCTGTTTTCTCGTGGCGCAACGCGTTCCGCAGAACGTCGGCGACGAGCGCCGCCGCAAGCTCATCGCCAAGCACAAGAACCAAGGATTCAAGCCGCCGACGAAGCGCTATCTCGAACTGCAGGACTGGACGATTCTCGTGACCAACCTTTCCGCAGAGGAAGTCGCCAACGAGGATATCTTCCGCTGGTATCTGATGCGCTGGCGCATCGAGTTGATTTTCAAGGCGTGCAAGAGTCATACCGGGATGCTGCGCATCGCCGCTCACAAGACCAACGAGAACCACGCCAGAGCGCTGATCCTGACCTGGGTGCTGGCGATGGTGATACTCGCCCACCGGGGCGCCTTCGCGATGGTGCGGCTGCGTAAGAACGACGAGGCTGGCGGAGAGGCCGATCCACTTTGGGAACTCGAATGCACCCACTTGAGTATCTTCAAAATGACCGAGCGTCTTGTGAGGATGCTGGGCTTCCATATCGAACTGGCGGGAGCCGGACTCGAATTAGAAGAACACCTGCGTCGCACCATGGAAGCGTGCGAAAAACACAACAAGACCGAGGTCGTCAAGTGTAGGAAATCCCTCGCCTCAGTCCTAGAATCCACCCTATCTCTGAAAGCTTAGGTTTACACGAATGGGGTTAGGTGTCGGACTCAACCCTCTTAGGTCCGGGAGTCAACCCTCTTAGGTCGTGGACATAACCCTATCAAGTCATGCATCTTTGGGCTTTGAAAACAGGAAGACGATGTTCAAACTGCGCTCATTAGAGGGGCTTTTCATGAAACATGACTTCGACACACACTTTTCCGCGGACCGGAGATGAAAAATGCAGATCCGAAATTCGTCGTAAAGGAAATCCGATATCGACCTCTTCCGATGATTGAAGGAATGTCCGCAGGGGAGAAAAAGGAGAGTGCTGAGCGAGAATCCAAAAACTAGCGACACAGCAGGCTCTTGATCTAGTAATCGCTGGAGACAATAACGGATGATCCAGGATAACCCTGTTCGCCCTAAAGCATGAACCTTGATGTGACCTCAGATCCTAGTCCAGAGGATGAGGCCCGAGTAGTAGACGGGACTCGTGGATTCAATCTGAAGCACATGCCCAAGGACGTAAAACCTCTATGCGTCTTTGATCGGCTGCCTAGCGGAGAAATCATCGCCGGGCTTACCGGAAAGACTTATTGGAATTACCTGGATATCGCTTTTCTCTGGGTTGCCGAAGCCTACCGAAATCAAGGGCGAGCAACCGCAATCGTGGAGGCCGCAGAGAATGAGGCAGCGAAGCGGGGGTGTCAGTATGTGCTTCTCGATACATACAGCTTTCAAGCGCTAGAGTTCTACAAGAAACTCGGCTACGAGGAGTATGGGACGCTCGATCACTTTACGGGAAACCAAAAGAGGCACTATCTTCGCAAGGGGCTTCAAACAAACCTTGGCCAACAAGGCGTCCATCTCAACACCTGACCTCTGGTGTTTCGAAAGCGTAATGACTGGTCAACCATCAACTCAGAAGTCGGAGCTCACCCTCGGTCAGGGCTGAGCGCTCTCTGACGTCATTTCCGTGACCCCACATGACTTACCCCGAATTCCGAGAGACGATTCAGTCAACACTCGTGCAGCACGCGAGTGGTTTGACCTGGTCGGAGTTGCGGGATCAGGGCTCGCTTCCTTACCAGCGTGCCTGTCCTGAATGGACCCGGCGGCTCGAATCCGATATCGGCCTCGACCGCACCGAGAAGCGCGGGAATTCTCTCGTCTGGAAGATCGGAAATAAGGAAGCGGCGCAGCCTCAGATTTGAAACCGAAGAAGCACCCCTCTGTTACCAAAAAGCACTCGAGATCGATCCGGAGTACGAGCTGGCTTTAAGGAGGCGGAAAGAGTTACTCGAAGCATTCCCGGAGTTTCAATCAGACTCAGATTCCGACTCATGAATTCTCGCCATCTCGCCCTCGCAACATTCTGCCTCTGCGCGTCCATCACAGTTCAGAAACTGGCGGCAGAGGAGCGAAAGGAACAGCCTAACATCCTGCTAATCTTCGCCGACGACATTGGCTACGAAGCGTTGAACTGCTACGGCGGGCTCGATTTCGAAACTCCAAATCTCAATCGCATGGCTGAAGAGGGTCTGCGGTTTTCACGGGCCTACGCCAGTCCTGTCTGCACCCCGTCGCGGGTCAGTCTCCACACCGGTCTCTACACCTCGACCCATCGCCATGTCGGCGTCCTCCCGGTCCATCGCGGCACGGACAAAAAGGTCGACTTGGGGGCGATGCCCACTTTCGCGCAACTGATGCGGAAGGATGGATACGCCACCTCGACCACCGGAAAGTGGCAGCTCGCTACCCTCGAGGTCTGGCCCGATCACATCCGCGAAGCCGGTTTCGATTCCTGGTGCGTCTGGCAGATCTGGAAAGACGGTGCCAAAACCCTGCGCCACTGGACGCCGACCTTAAATGAAGACGGCGCTGTGAGAGAAGACATCGCCGATCGCTACGGGCCTGACGTCATCACCGACTACGTCATTGAGCAAATGAGCGAGGCGAAAGCGGCGGACCAGCCCTTCCTCATTGTTCACAACGAGCTGCTGCCGCACGACCCGATTGTGGAAACTCCCCACGATCGCAAACTCGATCGGGCCGCCTCCCTTGGGAGCATGATCTCCTACCTCGATCACCTCGTCGGTCGCCTGCTCGACGCAACCGAAGCCCTCGGCATACGCGAGAACACCTACATCTTTTTTATGGGTGACAACGGAACCCACGAAGCTGATTTCCTGAATCCGCAAGCTGATCAACCCGGTCAGGGTAAACACACGCGACACACCGAAGCAGGATTCGTGAATGGGGGAAAGTATCAGCTGGGCGATGCCGGCACCCATGTTCCGCTGCTTGTATGGGGTCCCACGAATGTGCCCGTCAGCGCTGTCTGCCACGACCTGATCGATATCGTCGATCTCTTCCCCACTTTCTGCGAATTGAGCAATACGACTTTAGGAGACGATCTCGAGATCCATGGCATCAGCTTCGCTCCGCAAATATCGGGTCAGCCTGCTCGGGTCCGGCGGGAGTGGGTTCACCAGGCCATTCATTTTCTTGGAGAAGAAGCCGGGAAAAACACGCGGGGCGGCGAAAATCTCTTCGATGGCTCGTGGAGACTTTTCCGACACAGTGGTGAGCTTTGGGACAGTCGCGAGCTGCCTGCAGAAACGAAGATCGAGGCAGAAACGGTCGAAAGTGAACAGGCCCGGGCGAGACTGGAGGAAATTTTTCGCTCCATGCCAGCTCCGCGATAGCGGGCAATCGAGCCACTCGCGACGGCGTTTTTTTGACTGAGTCGAGCAGCTCGACCGTCAAGCCCTGATGGTGCAGCGGCTTCTCGGCGATTTCACCCTGCTCGGGATCACGCTCATCCTATCGTCTTGTGCGACGGCGCGCGTCCAGCTCGTTGAAGCAAACTTTCAGCCCGCATCGCCCCTCAGAACGAGTGACTCCAACACGTCAGAGACGATTGCCTTCGCGGGCGTCATCAATCGCAGTGGAGCCTCCCTTTCAGGCCGTGAGGCCGAAACCATCCTGAGTCAAGCGGCACAGCAAATCGAACAGCGGCGGAGACGAATCGACATCCTTCGTTTCTCCCAGTTTCAACGGTTGAGTAGCATTGATTCCGCCGTCCTCAGCGGTCGTCCCGAAACGTGTCTGAGCTCTCGAAGCCGAACGAAACTGAGCGAGGCCGGCATTCGCTTTCTCTACAGCATCGAGCTGACCTCGGATCGTTGCCGCGAAAGCGTCCGCTACGATGAAGAAGAAATCACCAAGCCGATCCTCGATGAAGAGGGCAAAGAAGTCGGCTGCAAGGTGGTCGGGCACAAGTTCACCACCACCTCAGTGAGCACTCGCTCGGTTGCTGCAACGGTGAGGATCTATGATCTGGAAAAAGCCGGCGATGTCTGGGTGGTTTCGACCCATCACGCTGAGTCTCACACCAACAGCAACACTTCAAGTTGGCAGCACCCGCCTCCGCCTCCGCATCCGGCGGCGCCGTGCCTAACTGATGTGGTCGACAATCTGACCAGCGCAGCCCTTCGCAAATTACCGAGGGCGAAGTGGTAATTTGATCGCCAAGGGCGAACTTGATTGTCTAGGCTTCCGACATGGTGATCGCCAAGAACTGCAGCCTCGTGTTCGTCACCTGCTTTGCATTCGCGCCTCTCGCGACTCCGCAGGAAGCCCCTGCCCTGCGGGCGCTTTCAGCCAAAGCAAAGGCGCAGCCTCAGTGGGGCGAGTCGGATCATTTTGAGAAGCTCAAGCTTATCCGCGAAGTCGCTCTCGAGGAGTCGGTTGTCTCGACCCCAGTATCGAACCGTTATGAAATCACCGCGTTGGGAGGTCCGATTGACTGGGTCCACTTTCTGGCACTCGCCCTCGAAGTAGCGAAAGGCAAAAAGTCGCGGGACGATGCGCTCCTTTATCAATGGTTAGAGGAAGGCGGAGAAGACTTCCTCGAAGGCCGCTCCGACCGCTTTCCTCCCGAAGCTCATCCTGATGATTTGCCCAGCAACGCCTTTGGAGCCCTTTTCGGAGAGGAACAGGCAGCCGCGATGCGGGAGGCGGGATTTGATGTCGTGTCAGCTCTTGACGACTTCATCAGGCCGCTCGAGCCAGTCGACCACGAGGAATCGAGAGGTCTCTCTCATCGTGTGGTCGTGATGGGTCTCTCGAAGAACGCATCGCACGAAGTCGTGCTGCGACGAAGCGAATGGTTCACCGCGGTTCCCATCTTTACCCTGCACGCCTACGACAAAGCGAGAGCTTCCCAACTTGGCAACGCTGAGCGAGCTTTGTCTCAGGCCGGATTTAAAATACGAAAAATCGAAGGGCTGCCAATCGCAATAGACCGCGTCTCGGAGAAACCCGAGCGGTGAAATCGGTTGAAAGCGTTTCGCTTTCTGCCATGCTCCGAAGGCTCGGGAATCACCAGGGGCCGCCTCCACGCACACGATGGGCCTACACGATCAGCCAGCTACTCTCGCGCTCGAAGACGGGACAGTTTACCACGGTACTGGCTTCGGTGCCTCAGCTGTCCAGACCGGGGAGATTTGTTTCAATACTTCGATGACCGGTTATCAGGAAATCCTGACGGACCCATCTTATCGGGGCCAGTTCGTGACCATGACTTGTCCGCTGATCGGAAACTATGGGACGACCGAGACTGATTCGGAGAGTAGCAACGTCCACGCGCGTGGTTTTGTGATCGAGGAACTTTGCGAGGTGCCCAGCAATTGGCGATCCGAGAAGTCCCTTCACGATTACCTCAATGACGCTGGCGTCCCCGGGATTCAGGGAATCGACACCCGTGCCCTCACCAAACGCCTTCGCGAGACGGGAGCGATGCGCGCCTGTCTCTGCAGCGACGGCTCTCTCTCGGATGAAGAGGCGATTCGCACAGCGCAGTCGTCTGATCCGATGGAGGGTTCCGACTTCGTCAAGGAAGTGACCACCGGCGAGACTTACCAATGGGACCCCGAGGGCGTCGCAAGCCGCAGCTGGGCGCTTCGAAATCCCACTTCGGGCGACCACCTCATCGAAGCCGACGGCGAATATTACGAACCGCTGCCCGAGGTGCGGCATCGCATCGTCGCCTACGATTTCGGGATCAAGCGCAACATCCTCCGCTACCTCCGTCAGCACGGTTTTGAAGTTGAGGTCGTCAATTCCCAAACCCCGGCAAAAGAGGTGCTGGCGCGCGATCCGGACGGTGTCTTCCTCTCGAACGGACCCGGAGACCCGGCCGCGCTCGACTACATCCACTCCGAGATTCGAGAACTGATTGAGGAAAAACCCCTCTTCGGAATCTGCCTCGGCCATCAGGTGCTCGCTCACGCTTTCGGGGGGAACACCTTCAAACTCAAGTTTGGGCACCGTGGCGGCAACCACCCCGTGCAGGATCTCCGCACCGGAAAAATCGCCATCACCTCGCAGAATCATGGTTTTGCGGTGGAGCGCGAATCGCTTCCCGATCATGTCGAAGTGACTCATCTCAACCTGAACGACAACACAGTCGAAGGGATGCGGCATCGCGACTTCCCTGTCTTCTCAGTTCAATACCATCCAGAGGCTGCTCCCGGACCCAGTGACGCGGCCTACTTTTTTGAGGAATTTGCTAATCTGATTGATCAGGCAGGGTGACCTGCTGTAAAACAAACAACGCTATGTCGAATCTCACGCTCTACATTCCCGACGCCGAGCCCATGTCATTCAGCCTCGAGGGGGCTGAAATCGTCACCCTCGGGCGCGGGGCTGACAATCAGATCCAGCTTGAGCACGCTTCCATTTCAGGGTCTCACGCGGTGATTCGGCTGGTCGATGGTGCTCACAAGGTAGTCGATATGAACTCGACCAACGGCACCTACGTTAATGGCGAAGCCATCACTGAGTTCGATCTGAATCCCGGTGATCGAGTGCGATTTGGTCACGTCGAAGGCGTTTTTCATCTACCGGAAGATGCTGGTGCCGCCGAAGAATCTGCACCTGAATATGAGAGTTCTGGCGGCAGCAGCTACGGAGGACCAGTCGCTGAGCTCGCCGAGTCCAGCATCAGACCATCGGGATTCACCGATCTCTCTCCCGTGGAAAAGGTCGTCAAAAAAGATTCACTCGCTCAGCTCGCGATGATCATCGGGGTGGTCGGTCTCGTTGCTGTGATCGCCTCCGGGGTGCTCTCCGCTCTAATGGCAGCGGGCTGATCTTTGATAAGCCAAGCTTGAGAGGCGATTGAGTCTGGGAAGGCTGCTTGCCTGGTTGTTTTTGAATCGAATTCTACGCCGGTGAGATTCCGGCCCTTTTTATGTCTAACACCATCGTGATCGGCGCTCAGTGGGGCGACGAGGGAAAAGGAAAAATTGTCGATCTGTTGACCGAGTCGGCCGATTTAGTCGTCCGTGCGCAGGGCGGTAATAACGCTGGGCACACCGTCATCAGCGAGGGGAAAGAGTACATCCTCCACCTCATCCCCTCAGGGATTCTCTGGCCCGGGAAACAGTGCGTGATCGGCAACGGAGTGGTGATGGATCCTCTCGGGGTGATTCAGGAAATCGATGGCCTTTCCAAAAAAGGAATTGAGGTGACGCCGGACCAACTCAGGATCTCAAACCGCGCCCACCTCGTGATGCCTTTTCACCGGGAGATGGATGCCTACAACGAGGCGAGTCGCGGCAATAAGATCGGAACAACCAAGCGCGGCATCGGCCCGACTTACGGAGATAAGGTCGACCGGATCGGTTTCCGTCTCCATGATCTGGTGTCCGATCCGGTGCGTTTCGCGGAGCGCTACGCGACCCGGGTCAGTGAGTGCAACCCGCTTTTCGAAAGTGCCGGGATCGACCCAATCGACGCAGAGCAGAGCGGTCGAGAGCTGCTCGCAGCCGGAGAGCGACTCGCTCCATTTGTAGATGACACCGTTGCCTTTTTGCACGAGGCGATGTCCCAGGGCAAATCGCTGCTTTTCGAGGGAGCTCAGGGGACCTACCTCGATATCGATCAGGGCACCTACCCCTATGTGACCTCATCAAACACCACCTCGGGCGGCGCCTGCACCGGATCTGGCGTTGCGCCAAATCGGATCGATCGAGTCGTCGGCGTGGCGAAAGCTTACACCACGCGCGTTGGAGAAGGCCCTTTTCCGACTCAGGATGAGGACCTCGCGGATCGTTTTCACAAAATCGGACGAGAGTTCGGAGCCACCACTGGTCGGAAGCGTCGCTGTGGCTGGCTCGACCTCGTGCTTCTGCGCTATGCCACGATGGTCAATGGATTCGACCAACTCGCAATCACGATTTTAGACGGTCTCGACGATTGCGCAGAAATACCAGTCTGCACCCACTACGAAATCGATGGGGAAAAAACCGCCCTCCCGCCAGCCTCAGTCGACGAGTTTAAGCGTGCCAAACCCGTCTACGAAATGCTGCCCGGCTGGCAGAGCGACACCACCGGGTGCACCACCTACGATTCTCTGCCGGATAACGCTCGCGCCTACCTCGCCCGGATCGAAGCGGAGACTTCCACAGAGGTCAGTCTTGTCGGGGTTGGCCCCGCTCGGGAGCAGACGATCGTGCGCTGAGCGACCTGATCTGCCCCTGCCATGATCAAGCTCGATCCGGATCGCCCCGTCCCGGAGCACGTCGCGATCATCATGGACGGCAATGGCCGCTGGGCCAAAAGCCGCCAACTGCCACGGGCGGAAGGTCATCGTGCGGGAGCTGAATCCGTCGAAACCGCGATCGAAACTTGCGGCGAACTCGGCGTCCACTACCTCACGCTCTACGCCTTTTCTTCGGAGAACTGGAGACGCCCAAAGACTGAGGTGACCGCATTGATGAGATTGCTTTCACATTTTTTGAAAGCGAAAACCGAATCCCTCATCCGCAATAATGTGAAACTTCAGATAATCGGAGAGATCTCAAAGCTACCGGATCGAAATCGTCGCGAACTCGATCGTTCGATCGCAGCCACCGCGCACTGCGATGGGTTGACCCTGATTGTGGCGCTCAGCTACGGCGCACGCGAAGAAATCCTCTCTGCGACGAAAGACCTGATGAGGAAAGCGGCCGATAAAGCGGTCGATCCCGATGAGCTCGATGAAAGTCTTTTCGCAGCCCACCTCTTCACCGCTGATTACCCAGATCCCGATCTCCTGATCCGCACCAGTGGTGAGTATCGAATCTCAAATTTCCTGCTCTGGCAGATCAGCTATGCTGAGATCTACGTCACGGACACCTTCTGGCCCGATTTTCGGCGCGAACACCTGATCGAGGCGATCGCTAATTTTCAGCAGAGGAACCGACGGTTTGGCGGCCTGTGAAAAGGTTCAAGAGCTGAATTTCCCGATCCTACGGATTCATCTCAATCAGTCCCGACCCGACGAAACAAAAGGGTCTTCGGGTAGCCGGCATTCTGATTTTCCGAGACGAGCCCTGCGTCTGTGATCGCAAACACAGTGGGCCCGTCGTCGTAGCGACAGATGATCTCTTCACCGGAAATCTCGTATTCGACTTCGAACTCCCCTTCCTGTTTCAGATCGCCGATCAAGAGATAGCTGATCAGCTTATCCGGTGGCGCAATGGTAAAACCAACCCGCACATCGGCGCGCGCAAATAGATCAGCTTTCTGGGTAAAGAGACTCGAGCCCTTTAACTTTTCTTTCGCCTCTTCATCCGGCAGAGCTATCAACTTCTCGAGTTCAGCAGGCTCCAGTTTTGCAATGTCAGGATGGATCCCAAGCCGCAAATCTGCGAGCTGCTCATCAAGTCCAACGCCAGAATAGAGCTCGGACATGGAATCGGATTCCCAAGTCCCGGCAAACTCTTCCAGCTTCGGTCCAGAGCACGAGACCAGGCCCGATAAGACAAGACATCCCAAGAAAATAAAAATGTGATCGTTCATCGGTTCAGAGCCTCCGCAAGATAATGGAATGGACATCGACCAAACCGCGCCCCGGCATCTCACTGGCCCCCAGCCTGAGAGAGCCACGACCCGCTGAGAGATCAATCTCTCCCAGCTTCATCATTGCAAAGTCTTTCATGAAATAGTGCGATTCAGCAACGCGCTCTTTGTCTTTCACGTAGAGGGGAGGGTCATAGACTTCGGTCACCCGTTTCTCGATCTCCTCACCATCACTCTGCGAAACGGTGAGCAGGCAACCCACATTCTCCTCAGCGCAGGTGTAATAGAGCTCGACCTCATATCGACCGGGCTGCCCTACTTCTGCGTCCCATGAGATGAAATCATCCAGACTTGACCAGGAGTGGAGGAACGAATTGTTCGGTGCCTTTGAACTCCGCTGAATGCCACCGTGAGCTATCGCATCGCGAACCGGGAGCTGAGTTACTTGCCCAAAACCAACCGTAAAAGGCCGGTCCGAGTTTGCCGCAAATTCCTGCTGCATCTCATCGCGAAACTGATCGGCCAGTTTCGAGAGTCTGAGCACCGTAGCAGGATTCTCTGCCGCAAGATCGAAGAGCTGCCCCGGATCTTTTGCGACGTCAAAGAGCCGACCTTCCGCGTCGTAACGGAACCGCTGTGTCCGGATGCTGACCTGGTTCCGGCGGATCGAAAACAACTCTCGCTCGGGCCAGTCGACCTTATCTCGTTTCTCAACTAAAAGCGGAACCAGGCTCTTTCCATCGAGAGGTTTGGGAGGATCGAATGGCAGCTCAGCGGCCTCGACAAGGGTCGGGAGTAGATCAATCGCTCCGGCAATCTGGTGCACCTTCCGCCCTGCTGCGATCCTGTCGGGCCACCGCACAAAACAGGCTGACCGGAGCCCTCCTTCGTCAATCGATCCTTTGCGACCTTTGAGACCTCCATTCCAACGGAATGAGTTGGGTCCGTTGTCGGAGAAAAAGATGACCAAGGTGTCTTCGGTGGCACCCGATTCCTCAAGGGCGGAGAGGAGACGACCGACGTTCCAATCAATATTCTCACAGAGCGCAAGAGCGGCGCGCGTCATCGCGAGGTCTTCTTTCTCCTCGTCATGATGCCGCATCTCCGGTTCGAGATTCTCGAATTTCTGATACCAGCGATCTGGCACCATCATCGGCGAATGCGGTGTGTTGAACGGCACGTAGCAAAAGAAGGGCTGCTCGTTTGCAGCGGCAGCGCCGATGAATTCAACCGCTCGGTCCGTGATATCGTCGACCATAAATCCCTCACTCCGGACTCGCTCACCATTGTGGTCCAGCGCCACGTCGAAGTAGTGGCTCCAATGACCCGAGGTGAACCCGTAGAATTCATCAAACCCCCGATCATTCGGGTGATAGGGAGGCTGTGTCCCGTTGTGCCATTTACCGAAACAACCGGTCGCGTAGCCAGCTTGAGAAAAGACGTCGGCCACGGTGGTTTCGTCAGGATTGAGTCGACCCTGGCCTCGGGTGACGCCACTGACCCCGGTGCGGGGGTGATAGCGACCGGTTAGGAATTCCGCCCGTGTCGGCGCGCATACCTGACAAACGTAGAAAGCCTCCAGACTGATCCCCTCTTCCGCCAGGGAATCGATGTGCGGGGTTGCCAGATTTTTGTTCCCGGAAAAGCTCAAGTCACCCCAGCCTTGATCATCTGTCAGGATCACAAGCACATTAGGCCGCTCAGCCGCCGGCAAAGAAACGGCGGCGCAAAGAATAACCAAAGACAAGAAACGCGAGCCCATCAGCAGGAGACTGACGGAAATTCGCCTAGGTGTCGAGGACACCATTCCCGATTCGATCGGGCTCAGAGGCGGAATGAGGCGAAAACAGCAAAACCAAAAAGGTAGGGATGATTGTCCCCAATCGTCCGCCGTCCAATTAAGAGCCCCACTCCAACTCCTGAAACCAGGCCAAGGCCTTCGAGCACCGCAAAAGATTCAAAAAAAACCGTTTCCCATGAAAGAAACCCTACGTGTCGGTGCAGACAGGAGTATGAGAAAACACAATGCTCGAAATTCCTGGATCCTCTTCCTTTCCGCCATCGCCTGCGTATTCCTCGGAGGCTTCATCGGGGCAATTAACTTTTCATCGCTCGCCGGGCAAAGCAATGGCGGAGGCTCAGGACTCAGCGGCATCCTCCTCATCGTCACCATTCTCGGTGGTTCCTTGCTTGGGGGTCTGGTTGGCGCGTTTCTCAACCTTGCCGGAGTAATTCAGGCGATTCTCTCGCTCAAACGAATCGGAGCAGGCGCCGGTGCGATCATCGCCCTGATTCTGAACGTTCTGATGGTGCTCGGCTTCGGATCAATCTGTGCGATGGCATTCTTCGCGCAGTATGTGTGAGCAGGCTCTTTCGAGTAAGATAACTGCTTTCACTACCCCCTCTCGGTTTTGAGTGAGCGAGAGGAACGCCACCGATTTCCTTGACATCACGCTTTCTTGATCAAGGTCACCGAGCAACGGCCGTCTTCTTTCTGGAAATCGACCGAATCGAAGACTTCACTGATCACGAACATACCAAGGCCACCGATGCGATCGGTGCAGGAAGGTGGTTGAATCAATTGGTCGAACTCGTCGTTACTAATCCCCTCGCCGCGGTGCTCGATGGTTATCGAGAGATCATCTCCGACCTGCTCTGCCCGCATCGTGGTCGGTGCTGCTTCGCCATCCGCATACGCGTGTTTGATGAGATTGGTGATAAGTTCGTCGCAACCGAGCACGACGAGGTTGCGTGCTTCGTCGCTCATACGGCAATAGGCAGTCCAGGCATCGACAAAGTCTCTGACGCGGCGGGTCGTCTCCGGGCAGCAGTCGAAATGAAACTCGCTTGGAGGGGGGATGGCGAGGTTCGAGATCACGATGACGGTGGTGTCGTCCTGGTAGGATGACCCGACTGCAAAGGTCTGCCAGGCTTCCCGAAGGTTATTGAGCACCTCGAAATTCCCGTTTCGCTCGAGTGTCTTCAGGGCCTCGCCCATGGCCCGATCTTCGAAATGTTCTCCGTCAGCATTTTGCACTTCGAGAATCCCGTCGGAAAAGAGGAGCCATTCGCGTGCTTCGGAAAGGGCGATCTCTTCGGCTTGATAGTCGATTGCCTCGGAGATGCCGAGCGGCGGGTTGCCGCCAGTCTTCAGCTCGCTCCAGTGCCGGCCATCAAAGATCCACGGGGCGGGTAGGCCTGCTTCACAGATATGGACAGTGTCTTTGTTAGGATCAAACAGCAGTGTGGTGACGGCGATGAAACGCCCGGCATTCATCATCTCACAGAGGCGACAGTTCACCTCCGAAACCCACTCGCCAAGAGGCTGGTCGGCAGCGCGGTGCGCGAGGGAGGTGATCAGGGTGGTGCCGCGCGCCATGTCGAGGGCAGCGGGCAGACCTTTCCCGCAGACATCGCCGATGCCAAGGATGATTTTGTGGCCCGGTAGCGGATGCCAGAAGTAGAAATCGCCTCCAATCTCGCTGGCTGGCTCGTAAAAAGTCGCGATTTCGAGATCGCCGTGGAGCACCTCGGGCTTCGGAAGAAAGGATTTTTGGATCTCCTCGGTGAGATGCAGCTCCTGGCGAAGTCGGGCCTCTTCGATCGCTTTCTTCTGCGCCTCGAGGCGCAACAGGGTGACCGAGATGAAGCTGCCAAATGTGTTGAAGATTTCCTCATCCTTCTTTCCGAATCGGATTTCACTGTTCGGATTGATCGCCTGCATCACTCCGAGGCAGCGCTCTCCATCCAGCAGCGGGATGCTCAGCATCGCTCCCGGTATTAGACCGGTTTTATCTTCCGGCGGGAGAAAGTGCCGGTCATCCTCCGCCGCATTATCGATATTGATGACTTGCCGAGTGGCATACACTTCTCCCGCAATCCCTTTTCCTTCGGGGACGATGATGAGATCGTGCTTGTATGCTTCGGAGGAGGACCGTACGGCGAGGTCACCATCGAGTCCCTGCGGGAGCAGGATGGAGCAGACTTCGCAATCCATGACGTCTCGCGATTTCTGGAGGATCTCGCCAAGAAGCTCGTCGAGATTCTGCGCGCTGCTCATGTTGCGCGCGACTTCGAAGAGGGCCCGGGTCCGGCTTCGCTCTGGCTGGGCACTATTCACGCTGGCTGCGGGGGATGAAGACTCCGTTGTTTCGCAGATCAATAGGCCCTCGTCCCTCATCGTCTCGATCCTCATCAATTTCTTCGATTTCGACCGGGAAGGGCTCGTCTGACCGACGGAAGTGCTCGAGGATCTCTTCCTTGGTCGGAACGGTGTTGAGCTTGCTGCCCCACACAAGGCGACTGGGGCGCTCGGCGAGAGTGCCGGCGACATACTCGCTCCAGACAATCAGGGTTTTCAGCTCCAGAGTAAGCGAGTCGAGATCCCGACTGAGCCGGTCAATGTTGCTTTGGAGCCCCTCTCGGGAGTTCGAATCCCCAACGACGATGAGGTGCATTTCTTCTGTGATCTCTTCCAGTCGTTGGCGGAGCCCTGGTCGACCTCCCGGCACGCCGGTAAGGGATTCATCGAGTTCTTTAGAAAAGCTCTCGAGGTGACTGAGGATGATTCTGCTGCGTTCGCTCAATCCACTGTCGGGGTCCCCTTCGGGGCCGACGACGAGCTCGTTGATGCTGGTTCCGGTTTCGCTGAGGCTCGCTCCGGCCTCGTTGAGACTGGCACCTGCTTCGTTGAGGCTGGTAATCAGCTCGACGAGCATCTCGTGCAACTCAATCGCTTTAACCTCGCCGCTCACGAGAGTGTTGATGTCTTCGGTGAAGGTCCGCGAATTCGACAGCGTCGCCTCCAGGTCTTCACGGAAATTGCTTTCGTTCAGGCTATCAAGGATCGCGACCAGTTCGTCGGTGATGGAGCGAATGTTCGCAACGATCTCGCCAGCACCAGGCACGGTGCTTTCAAGTATGGAGGAACTGTTCGAGCCGATCAGCTCGGCACCGTCGGCCAGCAATCCCGCCTCATCATCGAGACGTCGCAGCGCGAGGTGTTTCTCCCCCAACAGAGAAGAAGACCCGATCGTAGCTGCGAGATTGGCGGGCAGAGCGACTTCGTCGGTGATGACGACGTGTGCGCGGACGACTCTTTCGTCGGTGAGACGTTCATCGACCGGGAGATGCTCGATGAGCGAAACCGAGCCGACCTCAACCCCTCCGTAATGGACTGCTGATGTCCGCTGGATCCCGGTAAGGTCCTCAAAATCAATGCTGAAACTGAGATAGGGTTTCGTGAAGGGGTTGCCCATCATGGAGAAGAGCAAGGCCCCCAGCAAGACGAGCGAGCAGACAACCACGGTCAGGGCAATGATGGCGTCGCTCTTGTTTTTCATGGATATCGCTCCCGATTATCGTTTAGCTCGCCGCTCAGTCCAGCAAAGCATCGCGATACAATTCTGCAGTTGCGGCATCGTCCCCAGATCTGCCAGCTTCGCCTCTGATGAAATTCTGCACGGTCGGGTCAGTACTTTTCTCAAGCTCAGCGGGTGAACCCTGAGCGATGATTTTCCCCTGTTGGTCGCCGGTCCCGAGCATGATGATCCGGGTCGCGATGCGGAAGACGCTGTTCATGTCGTGGGTCACGACAACAGCCGTGCACCCGATCTTCTTGGTCAGATCGAGGGTCAGCTCGTCGACTACTGCGGTCATGATGGGGTCTAGCCCGGCGGTCGGCTCGTCGCTGAAGAGGAGGGGCGGATCCAGCGCCAGTGCTCGCGCGAGCGCGACGCGCTTTTTCATGCCACCGCTGATCTGAGAGGGCTTTTTGTGGCCGTGCCCGGTCAGGCCGACCTGCTCAAGCTTCATTTTGACGACGGTGTCAATCAGCCCTCGATCAAGGTCGGTGTGCTCGACGAGCGGCAGAGACACATTCTCAGCGACAGTGAGCGACTGGAGCAGTGCACCGGACTGAAACAGCATCCCGTAGCGTCGCCGGATCTCGGCATGCGCCGCATCGCTGAGACCGACGATCTCTTCACCAAAGATTTTGATGCTGCCGGAGGTAGGCTGCTCGGTCCCGATGAGGTGCTTGAGGAGGGTGCTTTTCCCGCAGCCACTACCTCCCATTATAACAAAGGTATCCCCTCGGTAAATTTTGAAGCTGATGCCATTGAGCACGGTCTGGGTCCCAAAGATTCGGACCAGATCCGTAACTTCAATGATGAGCTCGGCCTCGCCATCGCCGGGCGATTCGGCTGCACCTGTCTGAGATTCCTTCAAACTCTGAGTTGGCGTTGTATCAAAAAAAGAAGAGTGCCGTCATGATCGCGTTGGCAACAAACACGGCGAGGAGTGAAAGCACCACCGATCGGGTCGTGGCGAGCCCGACACCCTCGGCGCCTCCCCTCACGTTAATGCCGATGGTGCAGGCTATCGTGACGATGAGCAGCCCAAAAACGCCGCTCTTCAGAAGACAGATCACGAGGTCCACCGGATAAACAAAAGCGATTGCCTGGGTCACGAAAAACGGTATCGGCATGTCGATGGCGCTCGCGCAAATCAGCCATCCTCCAAACATTCCCACATAGATGCCAAATACCGCCAGCAGTGGCATCATGACTAACATAGCAATAAATCTCGGGAGAATGAGGTAGGAGGTCGGGTGAATCGCCATCACCTCGAGCGCGTCGATTTCCTCGGAGACTTTCATGGTGCCGAGCTCGGCAGTCACGGCTGACCCACTGCGCCCGATCAGGATCACTGCCGTAATCAACGGAGCGAACTCGCGAATCATGGTCGACGAGATCAGACCAGGCACGAGGATCTCTGCGCCGAGCTGCTGCACCTGAGCGAGCGACTGCATCGCCAGCACGATGCCGATGGTAAAGACAATCAGCGCCGAAAGCGGAATCGCCTGAACTCCGATACGCACCATCTGCGCGAAAATGAGCGAGACCCGGTAGGGTTTCCCGCGAAACGGGGCGAGGAACAGCCAGTAAAACAGACTGCCGCACAAGCTGAAATACGATCGCAACCCGTCGAGCATGATGCCGTCTCAGGCTGATGAGCTGCCCGTCGATGCCAGCGCATCGGCCACGGTCTCGTAGTGCGGGATCAGATCGCCGAGCCTAACGATGTTGAACGACGCCGCGACACGATCCTGCATCGCTGCCAGACAAATCTCAGAACCTGTCTTGCGAGCGTGCTGATAATACTCGACTACGACGGCCCAGATCGGGGTGTTGGCGAAGGTGACATTGGAAAAGTCGACCACCAGTCGCGGCAGCTTTTGCTGCATCTTCTCCCGCATCAACTTCTGGAATGCGGGGACCACCGCGAGATCGGCGTCTCCATCAATGGAGACGATCGGCACGCCCTGTTCGTTGCGCTCGCTGATTTTCATTTCGATGCTCCTTTCAACTCACTGGTTCTGCCTGCAGTCGTTAAGCCTCTTCCCGAGTCATCGTGAGGGTGACTCAGATCAAGTCTCGGTGCAAGGCACTTAGCCTGGTCGATTTGCTTGCCTTATCGCAATCCGCGAAGTGAGCCACGCCCGGGATCGAGATCGGAGAGGGTCAGTAACGGTCTGCCGTGATTACAACCGCTTGCTGGCAAAACTGGATGCGGAGAATGGCTTCATGAGTGGGCCAAAAACTACCCTGCTATTCAAACCATGGACTCACCGCCCATTCCAGAAGGACGATCGGAGGTGCGTGCCCAGACTCACTCAACCTCGCATTGGTGATCGCCAACACGATAAGCGGCGCGTTTTATTGCCAAGGTGTTGAACCGGCAGTTCAGGCAAAACGCCAGCACCGGCACCCAAGTCATCACTAAAACTAAGGCCTCAACAAAGCCCTCAGCACCCGCCCCTGCCGACTGAACAGAATCACGCTGGTCTGGTCTTGCGGCAGTGATCCGAGTAAATCGTAGAACACGGCGGCGTCCGTCGCATCGTCTTGGTTCACTCGGTGAATGAGATCGCCTGGGCTGAACTGAGCCTCACCGAGCGCACCTGGAATGACCTCGGTCACAATCACGGCCGGGACATCTCCCGGGAGTCCGTAAGATGAGCGCTCTTCAACTGCCAAGTCACCGACCCGAATGCCGATCGCCTCGGCGATGGCCTGGCCATTCTTGGCGACATCAGCGCGGAGCTTGAGGGTATTCGTGTCGGACTTTGCCGCAACTTCGATCGCCGCCTTGAGGACTTCACCCTGACGCACCAGCGTCAGCTCCGCGACCTCGCCTCGCTTTTTGCCGCGGATACGAGCGAGGGCATCTTCTGCCGACTTCACCTCTTTGCCGTCAAATTGAAGAATCACGTCGCCAGGCTTGAGCGCCGCGTCGTCGGCCGGAGAACCCGCAGCGACCTGCGTAATGACCGCCCCCGCAGTTGAATTGAGCCCGGTCGCAAGGGCGTAGCGTGTCGTCAAATTGGTCAGCTCAACACCGAGGTAGCCGCGAATGAGGGGTCGACCGAGGACGACCGCCTCGAACACTTCGCGAACCTCCCGCGCCGGAATCGCGAGACCGATGCCCTGCCAGACTCGGACATCCTGTTGGCCAGTGAAAATGGCGACGTTGATTCCAATGATTTCGCCCCGCACATTGACGAGCGGTCCCCCCGAATTGCCAGGGTTAATCACGGCATCGACTTGAAAATACTCGTTCGCCCCGTCGTTCAACTCACGCTGCTTCGCGCTGATAATTCCTCGAGTGACGGTCTCATTCAGCCCAAAAGGATTCCCCACCGCGAGCACCATCTCTCCGACCCGGACCTGATCCGAATCTCCGAAAGGTAAGGGCTGTAGCGTCGGCAGACTTCCGCCCTCAGGAGCGACCAGCTTAAGGACCGCGACATCGACGTTTGGATCGCTTCCAATCCACTCAGCCTCCCACTCCGATTCATCGTGGAGGGTGACTCGAATTTTATCGACTCCGGCGACGACGTGATGATTCGTGACAATGTAGCCGTCGTTCGAGACGATGACGCCGGAGCCCAGTCCCGGTGCCTCGTAGTTTTCGCTCTGGCGATAGCCAAATAGGGAGAAAGGGCTGGGGCGCACGACACGGGTGCGCTGCACATTCGTGGTTGTGTCGATACTGACCACGGATGGGACGACCGCATCCGTCAAATTGGAGAGCGCGTCATTGACTTGCTCAAGCAGCCCGGTCTGCGCGATTTCAAGTGGCTCGGCGCGGAGTTGTGGCATTTCCGCCTGGGCGACAAGGGAGGAACCACTTCCCAAGGGGGTAGTCGCGGTGAAGGGTTTCCGCGCAAGGAGATCAAAGACATCGTAGCGATTCTCTTTGTCGATGAGCAACCAATAAGCCCCCGCCGCGAGCAGCAGGGCAGCACCAGTGGCGATGAGGTGGAGCAGAAATTTCATGCTGATTCAGAAAGGTGAGATTCAGGGCCTTGCCTGAAGCGAAAAAGACAATGCCCCGGATGTCACTGGTCTTCCTCTTTCGGTGGCTCGATAAAGGGAACCGCTGGAAACGACTCGACCATCAATTGATCCTCCGGGAAGAGGTCATTGATCGGCAGTGTCCAGCGATTACCTCTCACATCGATGAGCGTCACGTGCAGGGTATCCTGTTCCACGAATCGGGCAAAAATCGTGTCACCGAGGAAATTCGTCCAGGTTCGGAAGCCGCGCTTCGCGTAGACCATCTTCTGCGCCTGGACGTCAGCGAGAATCGGGCGGCAGATCGATTTGAGCTCTTCGAAGTAATCGATTGGTCGCCCTGAGCGATAGCCGCGGATACCGCGCTCGACATCTCCGTTGGGATTAAAGAAAATCACATTGGGGTAACCCATCACTTTGAATCGCTCTTTCAGATCCCTCAAAACTGGCGCTGCGCTGGTGATGCTGCGAGGATAGTTGAGGTAGCAGATGATCAAATTCTCTTTGGCGTATTCGTTGAAGCTTTTGGTCGAGAAGACCTCCTCGGAAAGGGACATCGCCTGGGAATTCCAGATACCGGTGAAGAGGAGCAGCATTGGCTTCTGCTCCAATTGAGCGCGGGCAAACGCATAGTGGGGATTGATCTCCCACCAGGCGCTCTGGGGATCGTCGGGATAGACCGGAACCCGCTCTGGAGCGAAATTCTCAACAACCTGGCTGTCGGCCCGCATGCTGGAGAGAGAAATACCCGGATTGGACGGGGCCACCGGAGCCGCTGTCGTGTTCGCTCCAGGTGAGGCGCGTTTGAAAAAGTTGAAGACACCCCCGCGCGGATTGCGGAACGCAGCAAAGGGCCCACGTCTATCCGGCTCGGGTGCGACGGGTGTTGCGACCGGGTTGGTTGCGCCGGTCTGATCGGCAAAGGCGGGATTCACCTGCGACGTGGCGCTCGGCAGCCAGATGAAAAACTCACCGAAACCGATCGTGCCCGCCGCGAGGGCAATGACATAAAAGCTCCTGGGGGTTTTCCTCGTCATTGAGTTCCGATAGCAAAGCATGGATTCTCAGCGAAGGAAATTGACTTTCGACAGGCCAATGGTAGGAAGCTGGCCCGCCCTTCGCTCCCTGAAATGGCTCGCCGCGAACCCAAAGTCCTGCTCTATCGCTGTCTCATCTTCGGGCTGCTCTTTGCGACCTGGATGGTCTTTTCCGGGTTTTTTGATCTGTTTCACCTCTCGCTCGGAGTCATTTCGTGCGGTCTGGTGACCTGGTTTTCATCGGATTTGCTCTTCGCCAACCGGACCACCGGGATCGTCGATCGTCTGAGGCAGTCAGGTCGATTTTTGACCTACTCGATCTGGCTACTCTGGCAAGTTCTCCTCGCCAACCTGCACTTATTGAGGCTCGCCTTTTCTCCGAGGTCAGCGCTCCAGCCACAAATCATCCGCCACGAGACGATACTGGACTCGGATTTCGAGAAATTCCTCCTCGCTAATTCGATCACCCTGACTCCCGGCACCGTGACGATCAAGATTGTCGGATCGACCTTCTACATTCACGCGATCAATGAGGAATGCGCCAAAGGGGTTGATGGGGAAATGGACCGCCGGATCTCTCACATTTTCGCAAGCAGCTCAGAGAAGGGATGACATTCGAACTCTTCTCCATTCTTGCGGGAGTGGTCCTGCTCTTACTGATGCTGCCGGCGATGTGGCGCATCGTTCGTGGCCCCACTGCTCTCGATCGGATCGTTGCGGTCAACGTGATTGGGACCAAAACCGCCGTCCTGCTGATTTTTATTGGCGTGATTTATGATCGTGTCGAGATGTTTGTCGACTTCGCACTCGCCTACGCCCTGCTCAATTTCACGGGCTCGATCGCCGCAGCCAGATTCCTCCATAAAACGGAGCCGGGCCGAGGCCAGATTCCCAAAAACGAGCCCGTCCCAGAGCCAACCCCAACCCCTGACGAGCTATGATCATCTCGATTGTGAGCGGTTTTTTTGTGGTGGTCGGATTGGCCATCTTTTTTGGCGCTTCGGTGGGCTTGATCCGCTTCCCTGACTTCTACAGCCGGACTCATGCTGCAGGGAAAGGTGATACGCTTTCCACGCTGCTCGTTCTAGTGGGACTGGCGATCTATCAGCTAAAGGATTTCGAAGGCTTTGCCGAAAGCTGGCCGATCCTCCTGATCATTGCCAAGCTGATCGCGGTGAGTCTTTTCATCCTTATCACTTCCCCAACCAGCACCCATGCTTTGATGGACGCCGGATGGGAAGATCAGGTGGAACCTACCATCGAACCGAACTACCCGAACCATCTTGAGGACGACTACCCTCAAAATGACTCGTCCAACGAAATCAACTGACCTTAGGAAACGTTTTGATCCTCGCGTTTGACATCATCATTCTAATTTTCCTCGTGATCACGGCGATCATTTCCTTAACCGTGAAAGATCTCC
>JBCCBR010000002.1:0-26433 GCA_039033935.1 Verrucomicrobiota bacterium | reverse complement strand
CGGCAGTGAGTAAAATGATGACGATAAGTGGCAGGTAGGCTTTCATCTCGATCTCTGGTCGGGTCTGCTTGGAACAACCCCGAGGATAAACGAACTGATGCCGTTTCTCAATCGAGTCGAATACTCCGACAACAGCGAAGCGGCGGACTACGTCTCAGAGATTCCGGCAGTAGAGGCGTTGCGAAGCAATCCGATTGATCTCCATCCGCAGGTCACTTTCCTCGTCGGCGAGAATGGCTCGGGTAAATCAACTTTGCTCGAAGGCATCGCAGATCGCTGGGGCTTCGACCGGGAGGGCGGCAGCAGAATTCGCAACCTTACCTACAACGAGCCCTGGTCTGGCCTCGGGCCAGCGCTCGTTCTGCGACGTGCCACTGCATCCCGGCCCATGGACGGCTACTTCCTCCGTGCTGAGAGTTTCTTCAACATCGCCACTCAGATCGATGAGTTCGAGCAAGAACAATTCACGGCGACCAACTACTTCAGCTACGGCGGCAAATCGCTTCACCAACAGTCTCACGGGGAGAGCTTTTTTGCTCTGTTTAATCATCGCATCAACGGAGATGGCGTCTACCTCCTCGATGAGCCCGAGGCCGCCCTCTCTCCCCAGCGGCAGCTCGCCTTTCTCGTGAGAATGCACGACCTGATTCGGGACAACAGCCAGTTCATCATCGCGACTCATTCACCCATCTTACTCGGCTATCCCGGTGCAAAAATCCTGCAGCTCGACGAATCAGGCATCAACGAAGTAACTTGGGAGGAGTCCGATCCCTATCGCATCACCCACCAGTTTTTAAGTGGGCGCGAGCGGATGCTCCAAGCTCTGCTGGAGGATGACGAAGACCACTCTCTTTGACGTGAAGGTCTAGTGAGGCGATGATTCTTCAGCTCCGTCGTGTGAATGAGGATACCTGTCAGACTTTTACAACCAGTCATGGTCTCGGCTATCTCCTTGTTCGGGTGTTTGTCCGCAACCGGCCTCGAACCCTCCGCTGTCGAGGCCGCCTACCAGTATTCCAAATCCCATGGCGGGATCGGGATGATCATTCATGAGCAGGGAGACGTTCGATTCGAGCGCTATGCCTCCGGTCATTCTGGTAACAAAGCGATTCACATCTACTCGGGAACAAAGTCTCTGTTTGGACTCGCTGCGGTCATCGCTGAGGCGGAGGGAATCTTACTCCTGAGCGAACGCGTCGCTGACACCATTCCTGAATGGAGGAACGATCCGAGGAAGCGAGAAATCACGATCCGCGAACTGCTGAATTTCACGTCAGGTCTCGAGACCGGTTTTCAACAGATTTACGGGCGCACCTCGGCCGATAAGCTGAAGCTCTCACTCGGACTGGAAACGAGCTACCCGAGAGGCTCCTCTTTTGTCTACGGCCCCAGCCATCTCCAGGTTTTTTGCGAAGTATTGCAACGGAAATTGGCACCTCGTGGGATCACCTACGAGGACTACGTGAAGCGAAAAATCCTGATGCCACTCGGAATCAAAGTTTCTCGTTGGAACGCCGATGCCCATGGAAATGTTATCCCATCTGCCGGCCTTTATCTCACCGCGAAAGACTGGCTCAAGTTCGGCGAAATGGTCGCCCAGGGAGGGCGCTACCGTCACAAGCGTATCGTCCGAACTGAAGTCCTTTCAAGGTGCTTCGTTGGGACTCACATCAATCCCGCTTATGGACTCACCTTCTGGCTGAACAGCTATGCTCCTCGGCCTGACTCTCGTGAAGTTGACGTAGAGGAGTGGCTCAGCTTTGACACACTTCCAACCGACTGGCGCGGAGCCTGTCTCAGCAAACGCGCTCCGAGCGATCTGATTTGCTGCCTCGGCTCAAACTTTCAACGGCTCTACATCGTGCCCTCGCAGCAACTCGTCGTTCTTCACCAGGGTAAGAAAGGGACCTTTCGCGATGCCGAGTTTCTGGCTCTCTTGTTTGAGGGGCTGCCCGTCTCAGAAATTCCAATCGCGAAGCCGGTCGAACCGGATAGCGGATTCCCCGGGGTCTTCAATGGCTGGCGACGGAAAGGAAAGAAGAGGTGAAGCTCTCACTCCTCAGATTCTGTTTCCAGATCGGCCGCAATCTCAGTTGGCGATTTGCGGACGAAGCGCATCAGGTTGGACTCTCCTTTGCGCCACTTGTAACCCGTCCCAAAAGGCAGGCTCTCGGATCCCTCGCGGTAGGCGGCTCTCATGTCACGCTGGTAGTGGGAGGAAAATAAATCGATCGGTCCAGAATAAACGCCGTAGAGGTGACGGTCCCAATCCTCGGTATCAAAATACCGAAATGGAATTCCAGAGTCATCGGTCACGATCTGATCACTGAATTGCAGCAAGTGATCGCGCACATTGGAGAACCAGCTCCCATGCATCAAAAAGGAGGCAGCCTTAAGGTAGGCGTCCCCTCGTCCCTGCTTTGAAAGCCATGCGTCAAATCCGAGCTCAGGGAAACCCGAGTTGGATAAATCCGACGAAAAGTAATACATCGTCTGACTATCCCCCTCGCCTTCGCTAGATCGGTAGGCAAGCTTGACCGCGGTCGCCCCTTTTGCTTTATGGCCTTGCGAAGTGAGGGTGCCTTCTTCCTCGAGGGTGAAGAATTCGACTGACTCGATTTGTTTTCCAAGACGCGCCAGGAAGACGAGAGCAATCGGCGTTGTCCCGCGAAACTTAGCGGAGGAGAGGTCCGACCCCATATCTTTGGTTCGGAAAAACGAAAAGTTGAGACTCTCACCGAGGGCATTCCTAACTTGGTAGAGCGCCGTGGATACCCGCACATCCTCCAGCGCTTCCATCGTCGGAACCACTCCGACCGGCTCGAGGCCGCAAAGAATATAGGTGTCGGCCGAAGGAAAGAAGCGATCGACATGAAGCATGTCAGGACCGCTAAAAAGATATCGAACGACCCCGCCTACCGCAGCATCGGGAGCGATTTCTTTTTGACCCCATTGATGCATCGGTTCTAGCACCCTCTCAAAATGACTCTCGAATTCCTCATCCAGCTCCCGACAGTGACCCTTCCAGGTCGAGCTTTGTGCTAATTCATGCTCAGCGTCATTTGGTAGCGGCAGACCCGCCAGAAAATAGGCTGCGTCGTTTACACTCCCGATATCAATCGACTCTGCTCCCTCTTCAGCACCACTAATTGAAACGAGAAAGACCCCAAGCCAAAATGAGGCGAGCCACCGAAACGTCTGTGTGTGTTTCATGCCCTTCAGTCTTTCGAATCTTTACCGGTAGGCAAACACTATTTTATACATACCCGCAACGCTCCGCGAGACGGTCACTAAAGGTAACCGTGAATAACAAAATCCTCACCAATCGAACGGCTCGACGGTTCCTTGAGTCTCGCGGACCAGTCACCCTCACCGTGAAAGATCCGATCTCCCCCACCTCCTAAAATCGGGGCAAGTTAGAGCCACTCTTCATCGATTAACTCCTGTTGGATCATTTTCGTGAAGAGCCTTCCACCCGATTCCACCAAAAGCATCGTGATTCCCTGGGAGCCAATCTCCTCCAGTGCCCGAGATGGATCGTCGGTCTGAATAATTGAAGTCTGCCCGTTGAACTCGTCAGTCAGCAAGTAACACTCGGGAGGGATGTCGCCGCTTGCAGTAACGACATACCGATTCGGCTGGGGCCTTCCCTCTTCAAACCCATCGCGGAGCGTGAGCGATGGGTTATCCCGGCGGACGGTCGCGCCACCGACGAGAATCGCATCGACTGATCGTCGCAATTCCTGCACATCACGACGTGACGCCTCGCTCGAGATCCATTGTCCCTTGCCGGCTGGCAGAGTGGTGTCCCCGGTCAGGGTTATCGCTGACTTGGCAATCACCCAGGGAAGCCCGGTGCGGATGTGCTTGTCGAAGCCACGAATCAGATGTCGGGCTGCAACTTCCTCGACTCCCGATACGACTTCGATCTGCCGAGCTTCGAGTATTTCGACCGCCGCTCCGGCATGAGCCGGATTTGGGTCGAGCGCACCTATCACGACCCTTTGAAACCCGGCCTTCAGAATCGCCTCGACACAGGGAGGAGTCCGCCCATGCGTCGAACAAGGCTCCAGGGTGATGTAGATCGTGGCGCCGACTAACGCGTTGACTCCCTGCCGGGCGTTCGCATCACGAATGGCATTGACCTCAGCGTGTGCTTCGCCTGCTTTCTGGTGCCATCCTTCTCCCAGAATCTTCCCGTCTTTCTCGATCACCGCCCCGACTGGGGGATTGGGCCAAGTCGAACCGAAGCCCTTTCGAGCCAGCTCGATTGCTCGCTCCATCAGTGCGTTTTCTGCTGCGTTGCTCACTGTCACTAGGGGAGGAGCCTAGCTCGATTCGATCTCAATCCAAATTCCGAATTTGGCAACTTTCCCAAAACCTGATCAGCTCTTGGCATCGACCGACCCGTCTCTTACCATCGGAATTATGCGAAAGCCCTTTATCGTCATCTTGGTCATATGGTTAGCAAGCCTACTGAACACTCACGCTGAGAAACCCAATGTGCTTCTCATCTACACCGACGACCAAGGGACCGTCGATGCGAACTGCTACGGCTCGACCGATCTCGCGACGCCCGCGATTGATCGACTAGCCGAAACTGGCGTGCGCTTCACCCAGATGTACGCCCCTTCCGCGATCTGCTCGGCCTCCCGTGCCGGGTTGATGACCGGTCGCTACCCAGCTCGGGCCGGTGTCCCCGCAAACGTTTCATCGGCAAAAGGAAACTCGGGAATGCCCGGAACCGAGATGACACTTGCTGAACTGTTTCGCTCGGTCGGCTACCGTACCGGTCACATCGGGAAATGGCATCTCGGCTACACTCCTGAAACGATGCCTAACGCCCAGGGCTTCGATTACTCCTATGGGCACATGGGTGGGTGCATCGATAATTACTCACACTTCTTCTACTGGCAGGGTCCGAATCGCCACGATCTCTGGCGCAATGGCGAAGAGATCTGGGAGGACGGGAAGTATTTCGGAGACGGGATGGTCGACGAGCTGAAACAGTTCGTTTCCGAAGAATCCGATCAGCCCTTTTTCGTCTACTGGGCGATCAACTGGCCCCACTACCCACTCCAGGGGACAGAGAAGTGGCGTCAATATTATGCCGACAAAGGGCTCGAATCCCCTCGCGACAAGTATGCCGCCTTCATGTCGTCGACAGACGAATTGGTCGATGTTGTGTTGCAGCACCTCATTGATGAAGGTCTTCGCGAAAACACCATCGTGGTTTTCCAATCCGACCATGGTCATTCGGTCGAAGAGCGGACCTTTGGCGGAGGTGGTTCGGCAGGACCCTTTCGAGGACACAAAGGAAATCTGTTCGAAGGTGGAATCCGAGTTCCCTCGGTGGTGAGCTGGCCCGCTCGAATCCCCCAGGGCGAGATTCGTGAAGCAACCACAGTGGGGATTGATTGGTTCCCGACTTTTGCCGAATGGATTGGGGCCGAGCTCCCTCAAGATCATCACCTCGACGGGCTTTCAATGGCATCCCACATCGAATCCGGCGCCGCTCTCCCGGAACGCGATCGGTATTGGCGACTGGGGGGACTTGGGAAGAACGCCCACTTTGTGGTTCGCTCCGGGAAATGGAAACTGATCTCTGGCGCCCGCGAAAATGTCAGACCCGACGGACTGGTCGAGCTGTCGGCGGCAGACAAAAAACACTTCCTGGTCGATCTCGACGAAGATCCCGGTGAAACCACCAACCTAGCTACCGAGCATCCAGAGGTAGTCGCGAAACTCCTCGCAATCCACGAAGCGGAAGAAGCCTCAATCACTGAGTCCCTGAACCAATAACCCAGCTGACCCATCGAGCGCCGCCTCACCCCAGAGATACTCGACGATCTGGATTCCTCCGATCCGCGAGCGCTGAGAAGCCGCCGGGATCTCAAGAGGATTAACCGATTGATGGGGAACTACCGCTGGATCGCAACGCAGCTCACTAACTCAACTGCTGATGTCGATCAGTGGATCGAGCTGGGCGCCGGTGACGGTGGGCTGAGCAGATATCTAGAGTCGAAACGTCACAGAGTCACTGCGATTGACCTCGCCCCGAAGCCAGTCCACTGGCCGGAAGGCTGGGATTGGCTTCAGCAAGATTTATTCGCCGCACTGCCCGACCTGATCGGTTCTCAATCATGTGGGATCGTCGCTAGTCTGTTTCTACACCATCTGGACGGCGCTGAATTGCAAAAGCTGGGGTCCCTGTTGACTGAGAACGCTGCCCACATCATCGTGGCGGAGCCCTCTCGCGATCGACTGATCTGGCTGCTGAGCCACTGCTTTTTCCCGTTCATCAATTCGGTCACTCGTCATGACATGGTCGTCAGCATCGAGGCTGGATTTCGCGGAGGTGACCTCGCTCAGTTGCTCAGTCTTGGATCGGATTGGAGAATCGAGTTTGGCACCACTCTGCTTGGTGCGTATCGTTTCGAGGCATGGCGACAAAACTGAGACCCATCACCATCATCGGAGGCGGTATTTCAGGTCTTTCGCTTGGTGTCGCCCTTCGTAAGCGGGGAGTGCCGGTCACCCTCCACGAAGCGTCAGCCTATCCACGTCATCGAGTCTGCGGGGAGTTCATTTCTGGAGTATCCGAAACGACCTTGAAGTCTCTGGGGATTGACGAACTTCTTAGTGACGCAGAGACCAATCAATCGACCCGTTGGTTCGACCCTGAGGGAGAAATTCTTGCAAGTGAGTTACCCGAGCCCGCCTATGGCATCTCTCGTTTTCGGCTCGACGAGCGATTAGCCGAGCGATTTCGTGAGCTAGGCGGCGACCTGATAGAAAACTCTCGGGTAGCATCCGACTCCTTTGATGGCGAAGGCAAGGTTCTCGCTGCCGGTCGTCCTATGCAAAAGGCCAGCGATTGGATCGGGCTCAAGGCCCATTTCGATAATTTCGCACTTACCGCCGATCTCGAAATGCATCTCGGGGACTCTGGCTATCTAGGCATTGCCGGAGTGGAGGGAGGCCGGGTCAATGTCTGTGGCCTCTTCCGGAAACCCCTCGTTCGATCATCAAACCATCGGGCACCGCTCCTGAAGGCGATCAGTGGAGTGGGACTGAATACGCTGACGGACCGGCTCGCCTCAGCTGACCTTGTTACCGAGTCGCAGACCACGATCGGCGCCTTTGAGTTTGGTTATCAGACTTCGTCAAAGTCATCTCTCCGGGCACTTCGGATCGGGGATCAGCACGGAGTCATCGGACCTTTCACAGGCAACGGGATGACGATTGCCCTGCAATCCGCGGAGTGCGTTGTGGATGAATTAGCCTGCTACGCGCGAAACGATCAAAACTGGTGTGAGATGCTCGTGAAGGCGGAGACGCGATTGAAGAGACGCTTTCGACGGAGGCTTTGGTTCGCTCAACGCCTCCACCCCCTAATCCATCGGCCTCGCGGGCGCGCGCTGCTGAGCACCCTCGGGAGAAACGGAATGATTCCTTTCGGGGCCCTTTACCGAATCATGCGGTAGTTTGTTGCTGATTTTTATGAACATTTTATCGCGCGAAACGTCTTAAACACCATGGAGGACACCGCAGAGCCCTGGCGCGAATGGCTGACCGAATATGGTCCGCGCTTGATGCTCTTTGCGAGGCAACAGACTCGATGCGAGGCGGATGCGGAAGACGTGCTCCAGGCGGCGCTTGTTAAGACCTGGAAAACGCACGGGGCAAAACCAGACGACCGGGTCGTGAGCCTCGCCTACACCAATATCAAACGTTGTGCGATCGATCTCGCGAGGAGTATTGACCGTCGCCGCGAGCGGGAGCAACAGTCTTTGCGCGAGCAAGGCGAGCTCGTTGCCTGGTTCGAACTTCCGGAGGACGACCGTTCGCGTGCACTCCAGGTCGCTCTCTCCAAAATCCCGGAGAAATTTCGTGAGGTCGTCACTCTCAAAATCTGGGGTGAAAGGACCTTTGATGAGATTGGGAAGGCGCTTGAGATTTCGCCCAACACCGCCGCGTCTCGATACCGCTATGGGATGGACGCTCTTCGCCGCTGCATCCACCTCGAGAAAGAAGAAGTCGGGCTTTAGGATCTTTCCGCGCCGACAGCTCCGATATCAGAAGCCCCAATCGGCACCGACTTCCGTCCTGAAAGCGGTTGGCAAAGCTTTCGAAACAGGAGATCAAGCCACGGGATCCGGACAGATATCGCGCCGGTCGCAGCGGCCGCAATGAGCCCCCATGAAAAGCTCGTCAAAGGCATCCATCAGACCAGTGACCAGCTCGGGCTCGTGACTGATAATTCCGCACTCGAAATTTCGACGACTCGCCGACTTCGCCCCCATCCCCGCGCCGGTTAAGTTTGCTGAACCAAGAAACGCAGAACGACCATCGACAATCACTGCTTTCATATGATTGCGAGGGCAGAGCATCCGTTCGAACCGATCGGACTTTACCAGATTGGGGAAGCGATCAAAATCGGCACGAAAGCGAGGGCCCGGTTCCTTTGCATGGATCAGGCGGATCTCGATGCCCGATTCAATCAAGTCATCGAATAAACGGAGAAAGGTTTCATACTTCCGCCTCGACCCGTAGGCGAGGTGGAGGTCTTTGATGTCTGCCGTTGCGATCCAGATGAAGCTCTCAGCGCTGGGAATGAGTTCTTCAAAGATCGCATCGTGAATCGCCTCGTTTAGAACAAGACGATTCCCTCCCGCCTCTGACGGAAAATCTGATCCCGGCGGGAGATGCTGGCTTGAAGTGATGGTGGTGAGAACGGGTGAAAAACGAGTCTGTTTTTCAAATGTGTATCGCGTGTCCGAAGGCCTCGCCAGTCGCCTCGTGAATTGCTTCAGCGAGGGTTGGGTGAGCGTGGATCGTCCCTTCGATTTCTTCGTGAGTCGCCTCAAGATTCATTGCCAGGCCCAACTCAGCAATCAACTCGGTAGCACCATGGCCAATGATGTGAGCCCCGAGAATCTCTCCATACTCGTTGTCGAAAATAATCTTCACGAATCCCTCGGCATCGGCGACTGCGAGCGCGCGACCACTTGCCATGAACGGAAACTTTCCGACCCGATAGTCTTTGCCTTGCTCTTTGCAGGCTTCCTCGGTCAGACCGATCGAAGCCACTTCTGGGTGGCAGTAAGTACATCCGGGGAACAGGGTGACTTTCTTCGGAGCCTTGTCGCTGTCGAACATCCCTTCGACCGCCTGAATCGCCTCATAACTGGCGACGTGGGCGAGCCAGGGAGGTCCGATGATGTCTCCCGCGGCATAGACGTTCGGCAGATTCGTCATGTATCGGTCGTCTGTCTCGATGTAGCCGTGATCGTCGAGCGTGAGTTGTTCCGAGTTTGTAGGAAGCACCGGAGCGACTCCCACTGCGACGAGACAGACCTCAGCTTCAAGCGTTTCAGAATCACCTCCCGCAGCGGGCTCGATGGTCAGTTTGACGCCTTTCTTGGTGACTTCGGCCGAGGTAGTTTTCGTGCTGGTGTGAAACTTGATTCCTTCCTTGCTGAGAGACTTCTCGAGGGTAGCAGACACCTCATTGTCCTCCACAGGAAGGACCGTATCCATCATCTCAACAACGGTCACCTCGGTCCCGTAAGCATTAAAGAAGTAGGCGAACTCGATCCCAATCGCGCCGGCGCCAATCACGACCATTGACTTGGGCTGCTTCTTCAACAGCATCGCCTCTTTTGAGCCGATCACCCTGTCACCGTCGAAAGGGAGAAACGGCAGCTCGCGGGAGACGCAACCTGTCGTGACGAGGACGTTCTCGGCGGTGTGGCTTTCAGTTTTTCCATCGGCGTCGGTGACCTCCACCTTTCCACCGGCGGCGAGTCCTCCAGTGCCGCGAATGTAGTCGATTTTGTTCTTCTTAAACAGAAACTCAACTCCGCCAGCCAGCTTGTCTGAAACGCTTCGAGAGCGTCCAATGACCTTGTCCCAATCATACTCAAGGCCTTCAATTTTCAGTCCAAACTCATCAGCCCGATGTTGGAGGGTGTGATAAAGCTCGGCGTTTTTGAGAAGTGCCTTCGTCGGGATACAGCCCCAGTTCAAACAAGTGCCGCCAGCGCGATCGTTTTCGACGCAGGCGACTTTTTTGCCAAGTTGCGCCGCGCGAATCGCACCGACATAGCCGGCAGGTCCACCACCGATAACAATAAGGTCGTATGAAGCCATGGAGTTGAATCTAAGAAATTAGTAAGAAGGGGTTTTCAAGAAATCGTTTTAACTCAGAAAGAAAGCTGGCCCCAATCGCCCCGTCGACGACCCGGTGATCACAACTCAGCCCAATCCACATCCGCATGCCCGGAACGATCTGGTTGCTCGAGTTCACGACTGGCTGCTTCGTAATCGTGCCAATCGAAAGAATCGCCGCCTGCGGCGGATTGATGATCGCATCGAAATGCCCAATCCCATAGGACCCCAGATTTGAGATCGTAATTGTCCCGCCCTGCATCTCTTCGGGGGCGAGCTTTTTGTCGCGTGCTCGCACGGCGAGATCCTTCATCTCTGCAGCGAGGTCGCGGATCGTCTTGGTCTGGGCTGACCGAATCACAGGTGTGACGAGCCCCTCGTCGATCGCGACCGCGACTGAAAGATGGGTTTCCCCATACTGATAAATCGAATCTCCCTGAAACGAAGCATTCACTGCCGGCACCGCCTCAGTCGCCAGGACCGTTGCCCGCATCACGAAGTCATTCACGGTGTATTTGGGGCCATCGTTACCGAGGCTCGCCTCATTCACCTGACTCCGAAAATCCATCAATGGCTCGGCGTCGATTTCGATGTTGAGGTAAAAATGAGGAATCGTGGTTTTACTCTCGAGGAGCCTCTGCGCGATAACACGGCGCATGCCCGATAACGGCAGAGTCTGATCAGTTGCCGGAGGATGATCGGGTAGCAAGCCGATGCCTCCCCCACCTCCACCGCCGGAGCCCTGAACGTTTTCGACGTCCTGTCTCGTGACACGACCTCCTGGTCCAGTCCCGGTGATGCGAGAGAGATCGAGCCCTCTTTCTTGAGCGAGTCGACGTGCCAGCGGCGACGATTTGACCCGATTGCCAGCAGCGTCTGTCACGCTCGGAAGATAACCAGGAGCACCCGAGCCAGAGCTGACTGGCTCGCTCGGTCTCTTCGCTGCTGATGCAGGGCTCGCGGCTGGCTTGGGTGATGCTTCTTTCTTCTCCGGTTCCGGCGCCGGAGGTGCCGCCTCTTTCTCTTCGGCTGAGTCGGCTCCAGGCGCAGGTGGAGGTGTGTCAGCATCGGCGGGCGGCTCCTCGTCTTCCTCAAGGATCAGAGCAAGTGTCGTCCCGAGAGAGACAGTTGCCCCCTCTTCCACGTAGATCTTATGCACGGTCCCTTCGTCGAAAGAAGACATCGTCATCGTCGCTTTGTCGGTCTCGACCTCGGCGACTTCCTGATCCATCGACACTTCTTCCCCCTCTGAAATGAGCCATTTCACGAGGGTACCCTCGGTCATGGTGTCGCTCAGTTTCGGCATCTTGAGATAGGCAGGCATGCGTGAAAATATGTTTCTGTTAGGACAATCGGTGCTACGTGAATCGCGATTTAGCAAATCGTGAGCGTCTTCTTAACGATATCATCCGGACGCGGTATCTGCACCTCCTCGACCGGCGGACTGTAGAATGCCGGAGCATCCCAGCTCGTGATGCGAAGCACTGGAGCATCAAGATCGTCAAAAGCACGCTCCATGAGAAGTGATGAGATCTGAGCCCCGACTCCGCAAAACGGTTTATTCTCCTCGATGTAAACCGCTCGATGAGTCTTGCGAACAGATTCAAGAATTGTGGTTTCATCAAGCGGACGGATGCTCCGCAGGTCGACCACCTCGGCTTTGATATCGTGCTTCGCCTCGAGCTCTTCCGCTGCTTCTAACGCGGTGATGACGGCGCGTCCATGAGCGATCAGAGAAACGTCGCTACCCTCTCGCTTCACCTCGGCGGACCCTAACGGAATCAGAAAATCGCCACCCTCAACTTCGTCATTGGAAGGCACTTCCCCTTTCATTCCGTAGAGCACGGTGCTTTCCATGAAATAGACGGGATCGTTATCACGAATGGACGTCTTGATGAGTCCCTTCGCATCTGCTGGCGTCGATGGGCTGACCACCTTCAGGCCCGGCATATTCGCGAAAATATTCTCCGGGGTGTGGGAGTGGGTCGCGCCAACGTTAGTACCTCCATTCGCCGGACCACGCACGACGATCGGAACATTGATGAGACCGCCTGACATGTAGCGGCAGGTCGCGGCGTTGTTCATCATCTGATCGAACGCCACGTAAGCGAAGCTGTAGAACATCAATTCCATGACTGGGCGAATGCCGAGCATCGAAGCCCCAATCCCCATCCCGATGAATCCAGCTTCTGAGATGGGTGCGTCGACGACTCGCTTGTCGCCCCACTTATCCCAGAGACCCTCGGTCACTTTGTAAGCGCCGTTGTACTCAGCGACCTCTTCACCGATGATCACGACGTTTTCATCGTGGGCGAGTTCTTCGTCGAGCCCTTCCTTGAGAGCCTCACGATAGATGATTGTCCGTGGCATGGTTCGGTCAGTAAAAGTATTAGCTGAATGTTAGTCTGATTCTTTGGACCTGATTCAACAGGGTTAACTCGGACAGTGAACCCTGTTTGGTCTGAGACTCAAGAGGGTCAGGTCGGCGACTCTACCCTATTGAATCAGCGAGATGGTTTTCAGGGATAGAAAAAGTGGCGGCCGCTCCGACCGGCAGGGGTGTTGTTGTCGACCTCCCAGTAGACATCCTCAAGAATCGCAGATGGCTCTGGATAGGGACTGTTGTGAGCAAACTCCGCTGCCGCGTTGGCTTCCTTGCGAGCTTCTTTGTTGATCGTCTTGACGTCTTCCTCCGTAATGATCCCTTCGTCGGCGAGCGTCGCCTTCCAAAACTCGATCGGATCCTTCTCGTTCTTCTGTTTCTGGATTTCGTCCTTGGTTCGGTACTTTTCTTTGTTGGCGTCCGCGACCGAATGCCCCTCATACCGGTAGGTCATGATCTCGAGCAGGCTCGGACGCGATTCTTCGTGGGCACGCTCAACTGCCTTCTGCACCCCTGCTCGAACTTCATAGACTGAGGTACCGTCGAACTTATCCCAGGCCATTCCGTAACCTTCAGCCCGGGCGGCGAGACCTTCTTCAGGATGGGCAGATGAGCGCTTCTGTGAAGTGCCCATCGAGTAACCGTTGTTCTCGATGATATACACCACCGGGAGATCCCAGAGCTCAGCCAGATTGAGCGACTCGTGAAAGGCTCCCTGGTTGATTGCTCCATCGCCGAGGTAACAGAGACAGCAACCTTTCTTCCCTTGATACTTGAGTGCGTAGGCGAGACCAGCTCCGAGAGGGGTCTGCCCTCCGACGATCCCGTGGCCTCCCCAGTAATTTTTGTCCGGCGCGAAGTAGTGCATTGAGCCCCCCTTGCCTTTGGAACAACCGGTCGCTTTTCCAAAAAGCTCCGCCATGCACTCGTTCATCCCCATGCCGACTGCGAGGGCGTGGGCATGGTCCCGATAGGCGGTGATGACGTGATCGTTTTTGCCGAGCAGTGAAATCGAACCGACCGCGACAGACTCTTGCCCAATGTAGAGGTGAAGGAAGCCCCCCATATTGCCACCCTGATACTCTCTCAAAGAAGTCGTCTCAAAAAGACGGATGCGAACCATCTTACGAAGAATCTCGATCTTATCCTCCGCAGTCAGCGACGCATTAATCGGGGCGTCGGCAAACGGACTCAAGGCATTGGAAGCGGTAGCGGCAGCCATTCTTTGGTAAAATTATCTCCCCTACTGGAAGGCGGGCGAACGGTAGCTTAAAGTAAGGAATTAGGAAAACGGTATGTCGGATTTTTGATCATCTTTCTCGCCCACTCGCCTCCCGGATTCTTTTCAATCAAATCGATATTCTCGGTTCCTTTTCTTTCTCTGCTCGATGTCTTTTACCTTTCCAAAATCATACGATGTCCTCGTCGTCGGTGGAGGACATGCCGGCGTCGAAGCTGCCTTTGCTGCGAGTCGCATTGGAGCTTCGGTTGCACTCCTGAGCCAGAATCTCGACACCATCGGGCAGATGTCCTGCAATCCCGCAATTGGCGGACTCGGGAAAGGGCACATGGTACGGGAAATCGACGCGCTCGGTGGCGTCATGGGCGAAAACACTGACGCGACCGGAATCCAGTTTCGAATTCTCAACGCTCGCAAAGGGCCCTCAGTCCGAGCGCCTCGGGCCCAGTGCGATAAGAAGGCATACCAGTTTCGGATGAAGGCGCTGGTCGAAGCCGAAACAAACATCGACCTCCACCAAGGCAACGTTTCGCGATTGATCGAAAACGGTGAGGAAGTCCAGGGCATCGAGACCTCCCTCGGCCTGATCATTCTGTCGAAGACGGTCGTCATCACGACAGGGACGTTCATGCGTGGCCTGATGCATGTCGGACTTCAGAATCAGCAAGGTGGACGCATGGGCGACACGACCTCCACTCTCAGCGATGACCTGAGGCGACTTGGCTTTGAAGTAGAACGATTCAAAACCGGCACACCCTGTCGGTTGAACGGAAGGTCGATTTCCTTTGAGCGGCTCGAACGGCAAGACGGCGATGACCCGCCGCCTCGCTTCAGCTTCAAACCTCAGCCAGCTCGTCAGGCCAATGATTTATTTACCTTGAATGATTGGGGTTCCGAAATGTTCCACGTGGAACAACTGCCGTGCTGGATCGGCTACACCAATCAAACAACTCACGACGTGATCCGCCAGAACCTCGATAAATCACCAATGTTTTCTGGTGCGATCGAAGGAACCGGACCCCGTTATTGTCCCTCGATTGAAGATAAGGTGGTTCGCTTTGCGGAAAAGAATCGCCACCAAGTTTTTCTCGAACCCGAGGGTAGGCACACCTCTGAATATTACATCAACGGTGTCTCGACTTCGCTTCCCTTCGAAGTGCAGCTCGAATTTATTCGATCGATCGAAGGACTTGAACACGCAGAAATCATCCGGCCTGGGTATGCCGTTGAGTATGACTACTGCCCCCCGACTCAGCTAAGGTCGACTCTCGAGACCAAGAAGATCGGAGGCCTCTTTCTCGCGGGCCAGATCAACGGAACGAGTGGCTACGAAGAAGCGGCGGGCCAGGGGCTCGTCGCGGGTGCTAACGCAGCAAGGCAGGCAGCGGGCGAGGGCGACTTCATCCTCAAGCGATCGGAAGCCTACGTTGGCGTGATGATCGATGATCTCGTCACCAAAGGCACGGAGGAGCCTTATCGGATGTTCACCTCCCGCGCCGAGCACCGTCTACTCCTGCGACATGACAACGCCGATCGTCGGCTCAAGGACATCGCGAAAACGCATGCCCTAATCGATGATGCCGACTGGAAGCGTGCCACGGATCTGCAGAACGAGATCGATGCCTTGCGCGATGAATTAGAGCAGACTCACACTGCCGAAGGATCTTTCGCAAAATGGCTGCGACGCCCAGAATCAACCTGGCAACAGCTACCTGAAACGCTCCAGGCGGAGCACACTGACACCGTTTGGGAACAGGTCCAGATTGACATCAAATACGAAGGATACATCCGCCGGGAAAAGGAATGGATCGACAAGACCCAGCGGAGCCTCGAAAAAGAGATTCCCTCAAACCTGAACTTTCATGAGATTCCCGGACTCAAAAATGAAGCGAAGCAGAAGCTCGGGCAAATTCAGCCAAGGTCGATCGACCAGGCAAGCCGAATCAGTGGAGTCACGCCGGCAGACCTTTCTCTGCTTATGGTCTGGCTGGAAAAGAATCGCTAGCTCGTGCGGCTTGTTTCTCCTCGCAGCGCCAGCGCTTGCGATTGACTTCGACTTTCCCAAGGACACCTCCTTCGCCCCGGAGAACTGGCTGGAGGATCCGATCGCAATAAACATTACTCCGATCGCGGCAGAAGATAAAACGCCGGCTTCGGACATCATTTCGAAGGCAATTCTGAAATACCCAGACGACTTTCTTGAGACGAGACTTTCGCGGATCTTAGTGGTCGCTAAGCTGGAATGTTACGGAGCTGCCTTTGGCGGCACCTACCTCGCGAACAACCGAGCAATCGTGATCACCTATCGAGGAGCGATGAATAAAGCGAGCTTCGAGGGACGAATCCATCATGAGATCTCCTCGTTGATGCTAGAATCGAACCGAGACTTGTTCCACGTGGAACGATGGCAGAGAGCCTTACCAGTGGACTTCGCATACGACACCGATAAAGTGATCGAACAGTCGGCAACCAGTGCAACAGCTGGTGTGGAAAAACTGCAATCAACCGAAAGCCCGCAGTCTCTCCTCACCGGAACGACGGATCTAAGAAAGCTCGGGTTCCTGAATCGCTACTCGACTACATCGATCGAGCAGGACTTCAACGAAGTGGCCGCAGCGCTTTTCACTGACAAACAAATCTGGATGCACGCAGCCGGCTCAGCAAACTTGGCTCAAAAAGTTGATGTGCTGATTGATTTCTACCGCGCGGTCGATCCAAGGTTCGACAGGATCTTCTTTCACCGACTCACTCAGCCATTGCCCAAGCAATGAATAGACAAACAAAGATACTGATTGAACTGGCACTCGAAGAGGACCTCTCGGCGGAGGGAGACCTCACCAGTCAGTTTTTTGTTCCCAGCAACCATTACTCAACCGGTTTAATTAATGCGCGAGAGCCGGTCACGGTCTCAGGTCAAGAGGTAGCGGCAGGCGTCGCCAGATCAGTATCCGAACAGCTCGAATACGCCGTCGTAAAAAAAGACGGGGATCGAGCAGACGTTGGCGAAACGATTGCAAAGCTATCGGGACCGACTCGAGACCTTCTCACAGCTGAACGAACGCTCCTAAACTTTCTGCAACGCCTATCCGGTATCGCGACTCAGACCCGAGAGTATTGCGAAGCGATTTCGCACACAAAAGCTCAACTCCTCGACACCCGGAAAACAACGCCGGGTCATCGTCATATCGAAAAAGCGGCCGTAGCCCATGGGGGTGGTAAAAATCATCGTATGGGCCTCTACGACGCGGTCATGGTGAAGGACAACCACATCGCAACGGAAGGTAGTGCTACAGCCCTTGGTGAGATGATACTACGTTTCAAGAGTGCGCATCCGGGAAAGAGTGTCGAAATCGAAACCGATACGATTGATCAGGTTAGGCGATACCTTCCGATCGAAGCGGTCGACTGCATCCTGCTCGACAACATGGATTTGGAAACTTTGCGCGAGGCAGTTTTGCTGAGGAACGAACATGCACCGGAAGTCAAACTCGAAGCGAGCGGAGGGGTTACTTTGGCGACACTCGCAGACATCGCTGAGACTGGGGTGGACTACATTTCGGTCGGGGCACTGACCCATTCAGTTCGATCAGTCGACCTAGGTTTGGATTTCATGAATGAGTGAGCCACTACTTCCGAAGCTTCACCCATTTCTCAACGGCTCACTGAAAGAAGATCTATCCGACGAGAACCTCGTTTACGCCGCCAAGACAGAATCCACGAACGATCTCGCCGCAACGCTCGCCCGCAGCTTGAATCGACCAGCGTTTGTAGTCGTAGCCGCAGGCGAACAGACCGCCGGGAGGGGCCGCCGAGGGGACCTATGGGAATCACCTCCTGAGCGCGACCTGCTTTTCTCAATCGCCATTCCTCTTGAAGCCTCTCCCGAGCTCTGGCCACGATTGCCTCACATCGTCGCCCACCGAGTGGGAGAGGCCATTGAGAAGGTCGTCGGCCCAGGCCTTACGATCCAATCGAAGTGGCCCAACGATCTTTGGGTGGGTGGGAAAAAGATCTCCGGCATCCTTATCGAGATGGTAAGCACGCCAACCAATATCGCGATTGTCGGCTGCGGCGTTAATGTCAACAGCACGGTCATTGACCGGAGTCCCTCTCTTGCCGAGACATCGACAAGCCTGTATTCGGAAGTCGGTTGTGAGACGAATCGATGGGTTCTGCTCGCGGAGATCCTGAACGGATTGATTCCTGCCTATCAAATGGATCTAGTGGAATTTGCCGAGACCCGATCCTGGCAGCACGAGAGGAGCGCGCTTTTTGGGAGACAGGTGCTTGCACACACTTCGGTCGGGGTTCAGGAAGGCAGAGCGATCGAGCCAGGTCCCAATGGCGAACTCCGACTGCAAACGCAGGCTGGCGAGATCGTCACCGTGATATCCGCAGAAATGGTCCGCTTGATTTAGCCCCGACCTCTTTTCTGTTGGCCGGGAGCTACCAAGGAGATATGCTGCAACCCCGTTCCTCCACACAATCCAATGTCAGACTTTATCTTTGCCGAAGCTTACGTCCTAGAGCCGTCCATTACCCGATCCTACTACGAATCGTTCAGTAAGGGATTTGTTCATAAGATCAATAACCAGATCGGGATCATCCAAGGGTTCGCCAGCCTCGTCCAGTATGAAGACAATATCCCTGAGTCGATCAAAGAAGCGATCGATCAGATCCAAAGCGCAACCGCAGCGACCTCGGCGGTCAATCAAGCAGCCTTGATCGCGAGTGGCTGCAGCGCCGTCGATCAGGGCCAGGTCGACCTCGCCGCGATGAACCATTTTCTTAAAGAGAAATGTGAAGGCATTGCCGCGGAAGCAAATGTTCCGCTCCAGTTCGATTTTCGCGAAGGTGTCCCTCTGGTGCAAGGTGATACCCGACACCTCAGCAATATCATCGAGCACCTCGTGCGAAATGCGGTCGAGGCAGCAAAAGAAATCGACGGAGGAACTGTCGCAGTCGACGCTTTTGCCCCAGGCGAGGCTAGCGAAAGTGGTCATGTCGATCTTTTCATCCGCAACAGCAGTGCAGAACTTTCTGCTGATCAGATCTCGAAAAGCTTTGAACCCTTCGAATCGACCAAAGGGAGCGATCATTTCGGACTCGGCCTGACGATCTCGGCGGTCCTCGCCAACGATATGAAAATGCGCCTTGGTCTCCGCTACGCCGAGGAAACAACGACAGCCTGGCTCGCCATGCCCGTCGCAGCTTGATCACGATTGGCTCTGCCGACAGACCCTTCCTTCAGCTCTCGGTGATACCAAACCTTTTCAATCGCTCGCGAAAGGTGAGTCGAGACAATCCAAGCCACTGCGATGCCTTGCTGATGTTTCCCTCCGACCGCTGGTACGCTTCTCGAACCAGAATTCGCTCGAACTCTTCAATCATCTGCTCGTGAATTCGAGTCTCCTCACCTGACTCAGCGCGGGAGACCCATTCATGACACCAAGATCGCAGCGTCTGATCTTTTTCCTTCCTCGAACCCTGTGATCCATCGTCGAGCAAAGACCGAATCAGATCGAGATCGATTGGATAGCCCCTGCTTTTTAGCAAACTCTTGCGAACCAGATTCTGGAGCTGTCTGACATTTCCGGGCAAAGGATGAGCCTCCAGCAACTCCAGCGCACCCTGGGTCATTGGGACCGAGGGAATCTCAAGCTCGGTGCTAAATCGACGCAGAAAGAACGAGACCAATACCGGAACATCACCCTTGCGGTCGCGGAGCGGCGGCAGATCAATACTCGCGACATTGAGTCGGTAAAATAAGTCCTCGCGGAATCTACCGTCCTCAATCATCTCCTCGATCGGCTGATGCGTCGCCGCAATGATTCGCACGTCCGCCGAGATCTCCTCAGAACCGCCGACCCGCTGGAATCTTTTCTCCTGAAGCACTCGCAAGAGTTTCGCTTGGAGAGACATATCGAGATCACCGATCTCATCGAGGAAAAGAGTTGCGTTATTTGCCTGCTCGAACTTCCCAAGTCTGGTCGACGTAGCCCCAGTGAAGGCGCCTTTTTCGTGACCGAAGAGTTCTGACTCGAGCAGGTTCTCCGGTATCGCCGCACAGTTGACTGTGATCAGCGGTTTGTGAGATCGATGGCCGTATTGATAAAGGGCTCGCGCGATGAGCTCCTTGCCGGTGCCGGTTTCACCCCGAATCAGAACCGTCACCGGGGTCGGTGAAAGACGACCAAGTTGTTTGTAGACATTGAGCATCTCCCGGCTGTTGCCGACAAGAGAATCGTTCGCCTCCTGAAGTTCATTCTCAGGATCAATCGCGACAGGTTCTGCAGCCCGCCGTGAACTCTCGAAGGCCTCTTGAAGGCTCTTCCGAACCTCTGCTTGATCGAGCGGCTTCGACAGAAAATCGAAGGATCCAGCTTTGACGGCCTCGATCGCACTGCGGCTGTCAGGCTTCGCAGCTGACGCGATAATTGGAGTATGCGGATATTTCTTCGCCCACTGCGAAATCCATTGAAAACCTTTTCCGCCATCGAACGACAGATCGATCCAAATGGCATCAAACTCTAAAGTCTCCAGCTTTTGCGAAGCGAATTCAGGATCTCCCCCCCAGACGAGGCGCGTCTCTTCATCGATCAGAGTGTTGGCGAGAAACTCGAGCACGGTTTCATCAGGATCGAGAACCAGCAGTTTTTGAGAGGCAGCAGACACAGCGCAATGATAACCCGATGATCGAAGCTTGGTAAGCGATTTACCAGAGAAGCGCCTCGAAAACTTCCTATCGAATCAAAACACCACGAAAGAACGCGCCCTCCAGCGATCCTCTAGGGGCTTGGCATGCAAGCTGCAATTGTGTGGACGGACATCCTAAATATATGAAAAAAATCGAAGCCATTATCAAACCATTCAAGCTTGAAGAAGTAAAAGAGGCCCTTACCGAGGCTGGCGTCACCGGCATGACGGTCAGCGAAGTGAAAGGATTCGGACGCCAGAAAGGCCACACCGAGATCTATCGCGGATCGGAATACACCGTCGATTTCCTGCCGAAGGTCAAACTCGAGATCGTCGTCGACGATGACGAAGCCGCGTCGGTCACTGACACTATCGTCAAAGCCGCCTCGACCAACAAGATTGGGGACGGAAAAGTGTTTGTCTCTTCAATCGAAGATGCGGTCCGAATCAGGACAGGCGAGCGCGGCGATGCAGCAATTGCCGTGAGCGGTGAATAAACACACCTAGATTTCCCCAAGCGCCGAAAAACCCTGTCGACAGACAGGGCTTTTTTGTTTCCAGTCTTCGCGAATTTAGAGTCCACTCAGGCGGAGATCGTTTCGGCTCCAAAAAACGGAACCAAAACTTCGGGGATCTTAATCGACCCGTCAGCTTGCTGGTAAGACTCCACCAGGGCGACAACCAAACGCGGTAAAGCCGTGCCTGATCCGTTTAAGGTGTGGCAAAACCGATTCTTCTTATTCTCGTCTTTGTAGCGGAGCTTCAGACGGCGGGCTTGGTAGTCGTAGAAATTCGAACACGACGAGACCTCTAGATAACCGCCATGCCCAGGCGCCCAGACTTCAATGTCGTAAGTCTTGCCCGAGCTGAAACCCAGATCCCCAGTGCAAAGCTCGATCGTGCGGTAGTGTAGCCCGAGCAGCTGAAGCACCTTTTCAGCTTCTCCGGTCAAGACTTCAAGCTGCTTCTCCGACTCAGATGGCGCCACGATATTTACCAACTCGACCTTGTCGAACTGGTGCATCCGAATCATTCCCCGACTTTCCCGGCCAGCTGATCCTGCTTCCCGTCGAAAGCAGGGCGTGTAAGCCGTTACCTTGAGAGGAAGCTCGGCCTCAGCGAGCAGCTCATCTCGGTAGAGATTGGTAACCGGGACTTCGGCGGTCGGCGCCAGGAAGAAAGCGCCATCCTCGAGGCCATACATGTCGTCCTCAAACTTGGGGAGCTGCCCCGTCCCATACATGCTCTCGCGATTGATCACGAATGGAGGAGACACTTCGAGATACTCGTGCTCTCCGGTGTGGAGCTCGAGCAGGAACTGAATCAGAGCGCGCTGCAGCTTCGCGCCCGCTCCCATCAAAGTGACAAAACCACTGCCGCTGACCTTGGCTCCTCGCTCAAAATCAACCAACCCGAGGCTCTGGCCGAGAGCGACATGATCCTTCGGTTCAAAGTCAGGAAAATCTGGCTTTTCGCCCCACTCGCGAATCACCGGGTTGGCAGACTCGTCCTCACCGACCGGACAATCGGGATGGGGAACGTTGGGGACCTGTAGCAAAAGTTCGCGCTGCCTCGCATCGGCGGCATCAGCAGACTCTCCAATCGCTTTGATCTGTTCACCGATCTCGCGTACCTGGGCCTCCAGCTCGTCACTGTTTTCGCCGGCTCTGCGGAGCTGACCGATATCTTTTGAAAGGCGATTGCGCTCGGACTGAAGCGACTGCTTTTCAGTCTCACTGCTGCGGCGCTTTTCGTCGCATTCGAGAATCTCATCGACCAGAGCCCAGGCATCTCCACCGCGCGACTTCACACGCAGCTTGATCGCTTCCGGGTCTTCTCGCAAAAGGCGGATATCGAGCATAACGCCCGGAGTCTACCCCACCGCATTCAAGCGTCAATGAGGAGGGCAACCCAGCCAACTAGCAACAGCAGGTCTCCGATGGGTTGGACCCACTTGGGTTGTTTCAAAACAAGATTTGAGACAATTAGCTGAGAACCCGCCGCGACAATCAGAATAGCTCCGAGAAAATAATTATCCCCAAGCCGAAAAATGACGGCAGCACTGAGCATCGGGAAAACCAGCAAAGCGCGCCAAGCAGACGGCCAGACTCGTTTCGACGTGGCGAAAAAGGCTCTCCGATCTGCAATCGAATCGTACTGACGCTCGGCCGCAGAAATTGTCAGGCAATTAAAGAAAAATAAAGCGCCGAGCCCCGACCAGGCTGCCAATACGAGGATCACACTAACCGACGCGATTTCCGGGTATCCGGCGAAGAAAACTCCTCCCGCGAAAACACCTCCGACCATCAGCTCTTTGAAGGGAAAAGGAAGTCGCAGCCTTCTCGGGAAGATCCCAAGTACAGCATATGCTCCCACCAAGACCAAAAGCAGTGCGCCAACCCCGAGATCGACGATGCTCCACGTTGCCCGAAGTCCGGATACTAATCCCAATAGCATCGCCACGCTTATCAGCAGCACCAGCGATCGACGATGCGATCTCTTGAGACACTTCCGGATCGGAAGGCTGGTTCGCGCTTCTGGTGCAATCGATCGCGTGTCCCAATACCGGTCGAAGAGATAAATCGTCCAAACGACTGCACCCAGTGCACCGACACGGTTCCAGTCGTGGCCTTCGCCGATCACTCGGCTGATCCAAATCGCCCACCCCATCGCAACGAGTGGAGCATCAAGACACCAGCGCGAAAGCAGGTGAATGGGGTGATGAATTTCAGACATCGTCTCCCTTACTGAAGTCAGCGGACAGACTTCGCGTAGGTAATCACAAAAATCACTTTATTTAAGACCATCGAAGGACTTAGCTCTCGGGCTATGTCAGTCTACGCCCTCATCTTAGCCGGAGGAAGCGGCACCCGGTTTTGGCCGCTCAGTCGAGATGTCAGGCCCAAACAACTGCTCGCCCTGTTTGACGAGGAGACCCTCATCGAGAAGACCGTCAATCGACTCAATGGATTGGTTCCTCCTGAACGAATTCTGGTTTTGACCTCGCAGACCCAGGTTGAAGCAATCCGAAAAACACTCCCAGGTGTGCCGGCTGACAACATTGTCGCAGAACCCGCCCGGCGGGATACTGCGCCCGCGATCGCCCTCGCTGCAGGCTGGATCGCGGCCCGTGACCCAGATGCGGTAATGGTGGCTTTACCCGCGGACCAGCTCATTACCGATGAAGCCGGATTTCAAAAAGTTCTTTCGATTGCGGCAGATTACGCCAGCCGATCAGAAGCTGTGGTGACGCTGGGGATCAGTCCAGATTGGCCGTGCCCGAGCTACGGCTATATCGAAAGAGGGACACTCATTGAGGAAACCGATGGGCAGGCGATTTACTCGGTGGCCAGCTTTAAGGAAAAGCCATCGCCGGAAATTGCCGAGACTTATCTCGCCGCGGGCAACTTCACCTGGAATGCAGGGATCTTTGTCTGGAGCCTCGCCACGCTCCGCCGCGAGCTGAGCGAGCACTGCGGGGCGCTCGATGAATTTATTGGGAAACTTGCCGAAGCACCAGACTTTGAAGCCTACGTGGCAGAGCATTTCCCCCACCTGGAGAAAGTCTCGATCGACTATGCCCTCATGGAGAACGCCACCGAAGTCACTACGATCGACGCGAGCGTCGGTTGGGACGATGTCGGCGGCTGGCCGTCGGTCGCCAAATACCTCGAAATTGACGAATCGGGGAATAGCTCGCGAGGTCCTGTCCTTGCTCTCGACTCACGTGACAACATCATTTTTTCAGATGGCGATCAACCAATCGTCGCCCTCCTCGGGGTCAACAACCTCATCATTGTGCAGACAAAAGACGCTACTCTGGTAGCAAACCGGGAGTGCGCCGACGAGATCAAGCAATTGGTCGACGCTTTGCCGGATCAGCTGAGATGACGAACGGCGCCCCATCACAAGAGGTGCGTGCCCTCGGCATCGATCATGGCACAGTCCGAATCGGAGTCGCCAAGAGCGATGACATTGGGCTACTGGCACACCCTGTCGAGACGATAGACGCGAAAGACTCTTCGGTGGCGGTGGCTCGCATCATTGAGCTGGTCGAAACCTTCGGCATTTCTGATTTGGTTTTTGGAATCCCCTACCGCGAGAATGGTGAGGCAGGTAGCGCTGCCGCGCGAGTGTCCGAATTCATTGAAAAAGTGCGGCAACGACTCCCCGAGGGCGTAGCCTGCCACGAAGTCGATGAAGCCTGGACGACTCAGGATGCCATGGCAAAACTGCACCAAGCTGGTCGGACCGAGAAAAACAGCCGTGGCATCATTGATCAGGCAGCCGCAGTAGAGATCTTACAACGCTGGCTCGACTGCAGGGTTCCAATGGATCAGGTGACTTAGACCGTTCCCCTTTTAAATAACCAGAGTACAAAATCAGTCCTCGAATTAGCATCCATGAGCCGTGAATCAGCAGACAAAGTAGGAGTCATCGGACTTGGAATCATTGGAAGCCGAGTCGCAGCTCGCCTCCGGGAAAATGAGCACCAGGTCTATGTTTGGAGCCGCACCCCGAGGGCGGAGCCAAACTTTGTCGGTTCACCAGCTGAGATGGCGACTCTGGTCTCGACTATCCAGATCTTTGTTTCCAATGGAGACGCGCTACTCGAAGTCATCGAGGCGATGGCTCCCCGGCTCACCAAGGGACATCTCGTCATCAACCACGCGACGGTGGATCCTCGATCAGCAGTCGATGCCTACCAGATGGTTCGCGACGCAGGTGCCGCCTTTCTTGACGCCCCATTTACTGGGAGCCGTGATGCTGCCGCGAGCGGAGCACTTACCTATTATGTAGGGGGCGATCCCAAAATCCTCGAGTCGACCCGACCGCTTCTCGAAATCACTTCAAAGGACATCCTCCACGTCGGTAGGGTGGGGGAGGCCACCGTCCTCAAACTGGCCACTAATATGATATCAGCGACCACGGTGGAAGTTCTGAGCGAAGCCTATGGCCTCGTCCGCTCTGCGGGAATCGAACCCCAACGTCTCCAGGAGGCTCTCGAGCTGAATGCCTGCAGCTCTACGCTAACCGGGATGAAATTTCCGACCATGATTGAGGGAGACTTCGAAACGCACTTTTCCCTCAAACACATGTTCAAGGACGCGCAGTACGCACTCAATCTGGCAAAAGATCTTGAGATCGATCTGCCCGCGCTCTCAACCACAGCGAATGTGATGTTTCGGGCAATTCAAGGAGGCAAGGGGGATCAGGACTACTCGGTGCTCGCTCAGAATTACCAAGAAGATGCAAAGTGATCTGAAGGCGAGTCTCGTTGCCAAGCTGGAGGGCCTCACCGGACGCTGGCGCGAACTGAGCGATCGAGCGCTCATCGAATTGACCGGGCCAGATCGGGTGCGCTTTCTCAACGGGCAAATCACCCAGCAAGTCGATCAGCCACTCGAAGAAAAACGAGTCCCCGCCTGCATCTGCAACGCAAAGGGCAAAGTCGGTGCCTTTATCTGGGTGGGAGCGATCGGGGAGAGCCTCTGGCTCGACGTTGATCAGCATCAGTTCGAGTGGACCCTGGAGCGACTCGAGCGCTATTTGATAGCAGATGACTGCGAGCTACACGGTCGGCGTGAGAGCCATCGTCTCATCCACTGGCTAGGCGAAGCAGCGGGCTCGAACTCGTCGCGAGTACTCATCCCGGGCACAGACCAGATTCTAACGACCGAGCAGACATCGGATCCCAAAGGTGAAGCCATTCCTGATCTGGAATGGCGGGTTCTCGAAATGCTGACGGGGAACCCAAACCCAGCGGATCATTTACAGGAGGAATATTTTCCCGAGGAACTTCAGCTAACCGAGCGGACAGTCGATTTCCACAAAGGTTGCTATCTAGGCCAGGAAGTAATTTCCAAGATTGAGCACATCGGACGGGTCAGAAGGCGTCTCGAAACCCGGCTGACAAGCCTCGATTTGGGCGAAGACAGCG
>JBCCBR010000001.1:0-26701 GCA_039033935.1 Verrucomicrobiota bacterium | reverse complement strand
GCGAAGCCATCGACACGGTGATCCTCGCTCGCTACATGCAGATACTGAGCCGACAGATGATTGAGGCCTTTCCCAGTCGGATCATTAATATCCACCACTCATTCCTCCCCGCCTTTCCGGGTGCGAAGCCCTACCACTCGGCCCACAAGCGTGGTGTCAAGCTGGTCGGTGCGACGAGCCACTACGTCACCGAAGATCTTGACGAGGGGCCCATCATTGCCCAAGGCGTTACGCCGGTGAGCCACAACGACACGGTGAAAGATTTTATCCGAAAAGGCCGCGCTCTCGAGCAAAGTGTTCTGAGCCGCGCAGCCTGGCTCCACCTCAAACGCCGCACTCTCGTGCACGCAAACCGCACCATCGTTTTCGGCTAACCTCTGTGTGCCGGGAGCGAAGCTTCAGCCTGCAGTCAGCCCATACAGAGGTAATCTTTTCAGGGCACGGGGCAAACCCCGCGATACCTTCCCCCGGTGATCAATCCGATTCCAGTTCATGGCAAAGACGTTTCAAACCTTACCCGGCTTCCGAGATTTCTACCCTGACGAGTGTGCTGCCCGGAATTATCTGTTTTCGGTCTGGCGAACTATCGCACGTCGTTATGGACTCGTTGAGTATGAGGGACCCGTGCTCGAGCCAACCGACCTTTATCGGAGAAAGAGCGGCGACGAGATCGTAAATCAACTTTTCTGTTTCGAGGACAAGGGAGAGCGAGACGTCTCGATGAGGCCTGAGTTGACTCCGACGCTGGCTCGGATGGCTGCTGCTCGCCAACGCGATTTTAAAAAGCCGCTGCGCTGGTTTTCAATCGGTCAGTTTTTCCGATACGAGAAACATCAAAAGGGAAGGGGACGTGAGTTTTATCAATTCAACTGCGATCTCCTTGGCGAAAGTAATTCAGCCGCAGATGCTGAACTGATGGCCCTCGCAATCGACCTGATGCGGGAGCTCGGCTTCACGAAAGAGCAATTTCGACTCCGAATCAGTGACCGAAAAGCGTGGGTCACTTTTGCCGAGTCAAAAGGGATAGAAGAAGAGCAACTCACGCCCTTTCTCCAGATCATCGATCGCATGGAACGAACCCCCGATCAAAAACTCGAGGAGTTGCTTGCCCCCTACAACCTTGGCAAAAGAGATATCGAAGAGCACATCCGTTCCGCTGAAAAGGCTTCGGAAAATCTGGAAGGCATCCTCGAGGATCTCTCTTCGCGCGGTCTCTCTGAATATGTCGAAGTGGATCTCAGCATCGTGCGGGGACTTGCTTACTACACCGGATCTGTCTTCGAAATCTTCGACATCGGCAAAGGGATGCGAGCCATCGCCGGTGGCGGACGGTATGACGAATTGATTGGACTGATCGGAGGCGTCGAAATGCCAGCTTGTGGATTTGCGATGGGAGACATGGTGATCACCGATTTGATTCGAGAAACTGCCGAGCCTGCTGCGAAACTACTCTCGGCGGTTGAGAAGAGTCAGGCGTCAGACATTTCCGTCATCATCGCAGAGGAGAGAAACCGGCCGGAAGCGATAGCCTTGATTCAGGAACTGCGAGAGGCAGGGCTCCGAGTGACCTACTCTCTGACACCCGCAAAAGTTGGAAAACAATTTCAAGCTGCCGAGCTCGCCAAAGCGACTTACGCAGTCGTTGTCGGATCTGAGTACCCAACTGTCACTCTCAAATCACTCGAGGAACGCCGCGAGTCCCAATGCGATCGAAGCGATCTGGTGAAAACGCTCAAAGCCTAAGAGACTGTTGAAATGATAAATCAGCAAGAAGACTGCGGAAGGAGTTTTTCAACAGCCTCCTAACCAACGTAAAATCCGAAAAGCGGTCAGTGACTGTTAGGAAAGTTTCAGTTTCGATACGGTCAGGCTTTGCTAAGTTGAGCCGGCCCGTGACACCCACACCAATCACCTGTCTGCAGTCATGAATCGAACTAACCTGCTCGTCTTCATCGGAATCGTCGTTGTCTGTTTAATCATTTCTCTGTTTAGCCTGAGCAAGTGCAATAAGGCTCCGGCAGATCCGAACGCACCGACCGCTGAAGCAGAGGCACCCGCCATTCCCGCAACGGCTTCGGAGTCGCCCGTCGAACCAGCCGAGCCCGCTTCTGAAGAACCGGCCGAGCCAGAAACTCCGGCACCGACTGAGACAGCGGCAGACACTCCCGACGAACCCAGTGAAGAAGACTCGGGCGAAGAGATCGCCTTCACTAGCCCCGCGGCAGCTATTGCTGCGGTGACCGACGCAGTAGGTAAAAAGTCGCTCCCGACACTGCAGACCATCAGTGAGGACGGTGCTATCAGCGCCCCGGCCGCAGCGAGACTGACCGAGCTATTTGGTAATGCTGAGGTGAATCTCGATTCCGAAAATCCACCAGCCCAAATCGCGAAAGCAGCCGATAGCGAAAGATGGCAGTACAACTTGCTCCAGGCCACCGAGCCTGTCGATCCGCTCTATGTCGACATCTCAAAACTCAGTGAGAAAGACTATGGTATATCACGAATTGGGTTCGGACTCAGCGTTACGATGTCCGATGATCCGAGCTCCGAAACTTCTCCACCGGTGGGAGCTGCTGAGGACCTCGACGCGCTCACAATCGCTCACGCCTTTTCGAAAGCGGTCGTCGCGAGCGACTTCTCCACGGCGCGAAGTCTTGCCGACCCGGCAGAGGTCACGGACGAGAGAGTTGCAGACTTGATCATGGCGATGGAGGAGGGAGATTTTTCCCTGAGAGAGGAGCGTCCGCTGGTCGTGACGCTCGCCCGCGATGATCTTGCCTGGGTTCTGGCTCGGGTTAACAGTTCGATCGGCAACTCTGAGTTCGCAATTGAACTCGGCCCAAAAGATGAAAGCTGGTTGGTGAACGACCTCACCTTCTCGAAGGTTATTTCATCGCTTGCCTCACGCGCCGGGGCTGGCGGCATTCCCTATGCACCCCTCGTTGAGAATCCATCGGGCGGGGATTCGCTCGTGATCTATTTCGACTTTGATAATTCGGGTATCAACGAGCGGGCCGATAGGCAGCTTGCGATTATTTCAAAGATCCTTGGTGAAGACAGTGATCGAGTCATACGCATCACCGGCCACGCCGATGCGCTTGGATCTGACCAATACAACGCAGCGCTAAGTCAGGAACGGGCGGAATCGATTCGTCAGGCTTTGATTAACGCCGGGGTTGCTCCAGCCCAGGTCGTCACCGAAGGCTACGGCGAGACAAAGCCGCGAAAGCCAAATTTCCTGCCCGATGGGAGTGACAACCCGACCGGTCGTTCCCAAAACCGCCGGGCCGAAGTCTATCTCGATTTCTGATTCGCATTCTAGAGGTTACCCTTCTGCGTTAGTAGCAGTTGAACGAGTTTGAATAATTAGAAATTCTATCGACTGATAAAGTCAGTAATTCTTGACTTATGCAGTTCTGGCTTCTCATTCTTGTGGAACTCATGTGACCGCAACAACTGATGAAAGCCTTCCTGACCTCTACTCTCTGCCTGCTTCTGTCTTTATCACTCTTCGGGGCCGAGGGGGTCCGAACGCTACCAGACTCTGCTGAGGCGATGGGGATGGGCGGCGGTCGACTCGTCAATTTGAGCGACCCATCCGTGATTCACACCAATCCGGCAACTCTCGCGGACATTTCCGATACCCTCCTGCAAATCAACATACAAGGATGGCACGGCAAAACAGACTTCACTCGGGCTGACGGGACGACGAGTTCGATGATCGACCCGTGGAAACCACTCGGGAGCGTCTACATCACCTACCCGCTCAACGAACGATTGACAGCGGGCCTGGGTCTGACCGCGCCATTTGGCGTCTCGATTAATTGGCCAGAAAATAGTGCGTTTCGCTACGCCAGCACTTACGACGCGAAACTTGAGACGTTCGCCATCAACCCGGCTCTCGGGCTGAAAATTAATGACAATGCATCGCTTGGATTTGGCCTCGACATCTATCGTTCAAATCTGGAGCTCGACCAAGCCTTCCCCTGGTCGGTTGCGACTGGCTTTCCCTTCCCCGATGGGAATATGCATTTCAAGGGGACCGGTTGGGGGCTCGGTGCCTATGTTGGTTTCAATTTCACCGTGGCAGACATTCATCGGTTTGCGATCGTGGGCCGACTCCCGGTAACGGTCGACTATGATGGCGACTTCGAAGTGACCAGCGTCCCGGCGGCTGTCGCTGGGGTCTTTACTCCGACATCGGTGTTCCAATCAGAAATCGAGCATCCCGGAAGCATCGGTGTCGGTTACGGCATCGATCTGACCGAGCGGCTCACTTTCGGAATTGATTTCGAGTGGATTCAAAACTCAACCCACGACGATTTGCCGCTCAATATTGGTTCCAATCAGGCTCTACTCGGAGGCCAGAATGCGCTGCTCCTAAACTGGGAAGATTCAATCAGCATCGGAGCTGGCCTAGAGTACCAATTCACCGAAGCGTTGACTCTTCGGGGAGGCTATCTCTACTCGGACTCACCCATGAATTCTCAGAATTACACCCCGGCAGTCCCGGCTGACGATCGACACATCATCAGCGCAGGGGTGGGCTACACTCAGGGCGTGCACACCGTCGATTTCGCCTACAGCCTTTTGACGATGGACTCGAGTGACATCGCCGGAAATGTTCAGCCAGCCTTCAACGGCAACTACGACTACGACTGGCACATCCTCACGATCAGTTACACGCGGAAGTTCTGACGGCTCTTCCCCGCTCAACTCTTGTCCATTCTGTCCAGAAGGATGCGGAGCGCACCGCCTGAGACATAGATCTCGCTGAGTAAAAAGAGGAGCGAAAGACCCATCAGGACAAGCGCGGCAATGAAGGTGCCCGACGCAACCCATTGCCTTTCAAACATCACCGCAACCATTGCCGTGACACAAAAAAGGAGGCTGGCGGCTCCAAAGAGCTGCATCCAGCGAATCAAAACGAGCCGCCGCTGCAGATTTTTGATCTGCTCCTGGATCGCCTCCTCGTGTTGCTCTTCATAATCAGCAAAGAGGCTGCGAATCAGTGCCGCGAGATGGAGGAACCGATTTGTGTATGCCAGAAAGAGTAAGCTGACCGCCGGAAAGAGCAGGGCTGGAGTTGAGACTGTCAGATTCATCCGAGTCGAAGAGTTCCACTTGAGAGTATCTTGGCTCGGAGGCCACCGCGACCCTTGAGCGCCTCTTCGGCACCTTCGCAGACGGCTTCGTTCATCCAGAAGCAGGGCTTCGCTTCTTCAGTGCCAACGAATTTTATCCCCTGCACCTCAAACTCAACGCCGATCCAATCGTTCAGGTCGATCCCTTCGGTAATCACGTTGCGCCGATACACCGCGGGCGACAGATCGGGTAAGTGAAAGTGATCGACAATTCCCTCATGGGTCTCCATTGCAAAAAAAGTGATCTGGCCTTTAAAGTCCGGCTTGTGATCGAAAAAGCGATCACCCCGAATCCCTGACCCGGCGACACATTCCACGCTGTCTACCGAAACAATGGGAGTGTCGCCCGATGGACCGCCAAAGTGACCGACATAGTTGTGGTCGGGTGAGATGTAGCAGTGTTTGACCTTCACGGCTGAATCTGGACCAGAATTTCGCCGCTGGCAATTCAGGCAGCAGACGATAGGATGCGCTGCCTCGCCCCGCTCACCCGCTCAACCCCAGACCAAATGGCTAAAGGACCCCAGAACGCGATTTCACCAACCCGCGAAGAAAACTTTCCCGAGTGGTATCAGCAGGTTGTCCGTGCCGCAGATCTCGCGGAAAACTCGGAAGTGCGGGGCTGCATGGTGATCAAACCCTGGGGCTATGGGCTCTGGGAGCAAATCCAGGATCAGCTCGATACCAAATTCAAAGAGACCGGCCACAAGAATGCCTATTTTCCCCTCCTGATCCCAGTCAGCTATCTCGAAAAAGAAGCCACCCACGTCGAAGGCTTCGCGACCGAGTGCGCGGTGGTGACGCATCACAGACTGGAACTCAAGGACGGGAAAATGGTGCCCTCTGGCAAACTCAGCGAGCCCTACGTGATCCGCCCCACATCCGAGACCATCATCGGGGCCGCGTTTGCCCGTTGGGTTCAGAGTTATCGAGACTTGCCGCTGCTGATCAACCAGTGGGCCAACGTGATGCGCTGGGAAATGCGTCCACGGCTTTTTCTCCGAACCGCAGAGTTCCTCTGGCAGGAAGGACACACCGCACATGAGACCGCCGAGGAAGCAATGGCGGAGACTCTGCAGATGCACGATGTCTATGAAGACTTTCTGACCAATCATCTCGCCGTTCCGGTCATCGCCGGAGAGAAAACCGAAGGAGAGCGCTTTCCCGGTGCGCTCAACACTTTCACGGTCGAGGCGATGGTGCAGGATCGAAAAGCGATCCAGGCTGGCACATCACACTTCCTTGGACAGAATTTTTCCAAAGCAGCGGGGATCGAATTCGAAGGTCGCGAGAGCAAACGAGATTTTGCGTGGACGACCAGCTGGGGTGTCAGCACTCGGCTTATCGGAACGCTCCTGATGGCCCACTCCGACGACGATGGTTTAATCCTGCCGCCGAGGGTGGCCCCGACACAGGTCGTCATTTTGCCGATCATTCCCAAACCCGAGCATCGAGAAGCGATCCTTTCAGCAGCAAACGACTTGGCCTCGGAACTCAAAGCCCAGCAATTTGCTGGAGAATCGATCCGGGTCGAAGTCGACGACCGTGACCTCGGAGGTGGCGTTAAAAACTGGGAGTGGATCAAAAAGGGTGTCCCTGTCCGCATCGAGATCGGGCCGCGTGATCTGGAGAAAGGCTCGGTCGCGGTTGTGAGAAGAGATCGCGGACCGAAAGAAAAAGACTTCGTCGCCGTCGCCGAGGCGATCACTTCTCTCGGGGAGACGCTTCAGGGTATTCAGGATTCCCTACTCGCGCGAGCAACTGCCTTTCGTGATGAGAATACCGTCGAGATCAAAGACAACGCATCGCTTAAGAAGTTCTTCACGCCTCAAAATTCAGACCAACCCGAAATCCACGGGGGCTTCGCTCTGGCCCACTGGGGCGGATCCGCCGACGATGAAGAGGCCCTCCAGAAAGAGCTCAAGGTCACTGTCCGGTGCATACCCAAAGATCCCAAGCTGCGAGGCGAAGCTGGCACCTGCGCCTACACCGGAAAACCGGCTGAGGGGCGGGTCATTCTTGCGAAGAGTTATTGAGATTTGGCTGCTTAGACTTGCCAACAACCGCTCGCATTATTTACTCTAATCGGATGCGGTGTCGTTCCCGGCTTCTTTTCTGGCTGTTCTGTCTTCTCAGCCTCGCTCGTTTCGAGGTTTTCGCTCTTGAGCCCGGCGAGTCTGAGCTTCGGCCCGAATCGCTTCTCGACTCTCTTGAAGAGCTGAGCTTCCGGGATACGGGGGACCCGCTCATCGACTACGCTTCTAAAAGGACATGGACTTCGACCGATGGTCGCTCTCTCTCTGCGGAAATCATCGCCGCTGACGAAACGAGCGGCACGTTCAGGCTCGCCAATGGTAGCACCACTCCGATTCCGCTGAGCCGCCTTTCGGAGGAAGATCAGAAGTTCATCAGAGAATGGCGAGCACTCTCTGAGTATTTTAATCTGAACTACCGTCCCAGAAGGAGTCTCACCACATTTCTCGAAGCCGAGCTCTTCGATGGTGCCTTTGCCAAAAATGGCAAAATCCATGAGACCAGAAATTTCCGCTTCGAGTGTGACGTGCCTTTAACGGCGTCGGTGGTGAAAGATTTCAGCCGACTTTTTGAGGTCACCTATCTCGCCCTCGAGAATCTCCCTATCGCGATTTCCCCCTCGGAGACTCACGGAGAAAAATTTCTCGTGAAACTCTTTGCCAGCAAAAACGATTACTACCGAGCTGGAGGGCTTGAAAACGCGGCCGGTATTTACATCGTGGCGGACCGAGTCATCCTCGTCCCGATCGAATCTCTCGGTCTCGAAACCAGGGGAAGCTCAGGGGTAGTGATGCGCAGCGGCTACGACCCACGGACGCTGATTCACGAGACCGTCCACGCGATCACCCATCAATGGCTTGAATACCAGCCGATGTGGATCATCGAAGGCCTCGCTGAGTATGTTGCCGCGATCCCCTATAAAAATGGTCGCCTCTACCTGGATCGACATCAGGAAGGACTTCGTCAGCAGATCGTTGACAGCTTCGGAGGAGACCCAACTCGTTTCCCGCTGTGGGACCCGAACTCGCTCGTATCCCTCACACCCGAGGCCTTTATGAATCGACCTGCGGTAGAAGAGAGGTCGATCAATCTCCCCACGATCGCTCCCTTCCAGATCGAGTTGATTGATCCGGTGGCAGAGGTCGCCTCCGCCGAAGAGGACCAGTCGGAGATGGGGGGTTTCAAGCCGATGGGATTTGGCGGCATCAAAAATATCAGTATCTCGATGGGAGGCTTCGCGCCTCAGGCCCGCCCCGAAAATGTGATCCAGCGCTACGTCTCGTCGATGCTGTTGCTGGATGAGTTGATGAAACCGGATGATGGCAAAGCACTGCGTCGCTTTCTCTTTTCACAACTTCACTTTCAGTGGGAACAGCGAAGGTATCTGAAAGAATTCGACTCGACGCATCGCGAGCATATCTCTGCAGTGGAAGGCCAGATTGCCGAATTTCAGGCAGCAATCGATGCCTACAATACCGACGCGAAGCGCTACAATGAGGCGATCATGGCCTACAACGCAGGTCAAAACATTACCATTCCTGCAGAGCCGACCGTCCCGGAAATTCCAGCTCCAATACCAGTTCCGGCGATCCTCCAGTCTCCCAGATCGGCTGCTGAGCTATCGGTGAGATCGTATCGAGAGATTTCGCCGCGCTCGCACTTCACCATCCCTGACAGGTTGACATTACCGGAGTAGCCTCAACCGTCGGGATATGTTCACCGGCATTGTTGAAAGCTGCGGCACGGTCTCTTTGATCGAGCCGATTGAAAAGGGGGCCGAGCTCTGGATTCGAGCCGAATTTCAAAACGATCTTGCACTCGGCGAAAGTGTCGCCGTCAACGGAGCCTGTCTCACCGTGACCGAGGTAGCTGAGCAAGGGATTCGCTTCGATCTGCTCCACGAGACGTTGCGGCTCACAAATCTCGGTTCTCTCGCTCCGGGCAGTCTTGTCAATCTCGAACGCTCCCTCCGAGTCGGTGATCGACTCAGTGGCCACTTCGTCCAAGGGCATGTCGATGCCTGCGCCGAGATTCTGAGATACGACCGAGATGGTCAGGACCACCGACTGGAAGTCAGCCTACCGCGAGACTTTGTTCACCTCGTCGTCCCGAAGGGAAGTATTTGTGTAAACGGGACCAGCCTGACCGTGGCAGAGATCCTTCCGGGTTCAGTTGTCATTTGGATCATTCCACACACCCACGAGGTGACCTCTCTGCGAACTGTAAAGGCGGGCGACCGAGCGAATCTCGAATTCGATCTTCTCGCCAAACAGATCACCCGGCTGATCGATGCGAGAGGCGGGCTCGGTTCGAGCTCCATCTCCGATTGACTGCCTCAAGGGGACCTCAAATTAGATCGTGTCTCGAAAGCACTGTCTCCAACTTTGCCCGGGCATCAGTTTCGATTGGATCGCCATGCCCGACGACGATTCTCTCGAAGTCCCATTCGAGCAGCCGGTTCATGGAATCGCGGAACGCTTTTCGATCTCGAATGAAAAAGCGCAGCAGCCTGCTCTGACCGGGGTATTCTGCGATACCGGACAGCACTCTCAAAACCCTTCGGGTACAGCGGGAAGATTCCGGCACGTTGAAAAGTAAATCTGCCAGAATCAGCGTCTTTGAATTCCTATGATATACGGCGTGCTCTGAGAGCGTAGGCATGCCGTCAAAGGCCAGTAGCTCGATCTCGTCGCTCCACTCAGGTGGAGCCGCGAGTTGGCGACCGTTCCCGTGCTGAGGGTTTGGAGTCAGGTAGGGCAGTCCGAAAAACTGGCTAGACGCCTCGCTCGAGTAGGTGTCGTGAAACGCGGTCGCTTCCATCATCCAGCGTGGATTCCCGAATGATTCAATTTCCCGGCGATCTGCATCAGTAAAAGGTGCCGTCGAGTGAATCAGCAGATCACCCGATTGCAGCTTCAGTAAAACAACCTCGCGCCCCATTTCACAGCCCAGCATCTTCAGCGAAAACGAAAGCTGCAAGACATCGGGGTGATGATTGGTAGAATCTATCATCGAAGCGATCAGCAAAGCCGAACTCGCGTCATTCAACACATTGATTTTACAGCTCTCAGATCCACCTACTCCACCGGATACCACCTCAGCGTGTGAAGCTAATGAACCAATCGGAGGAACGATACTGCAACGAGAGACGTGGATTAAACCAACGCGAACTGCCGTAGTGAAAAGGCGATCTAAATCCGAGAGCTGGATAAGAGTAGACGCCAGGATAGTAGCGTGGGGCCAGACCATAGCCGAAACCATATCCCCAGGGCGTGTAGCCAAAGGGATGTCGGTAAACCGGGACGTAGTCACGCGGAGCATAGTTGTGGCTGAAAATGATCGGGCGTGTCAGTGGATCAATCACGACTGGGGCGGGATAAGTCAGCGCCGGAGTCAGACTTGGCTTCAGAGTCGGTTCCACCGTGGTGACCACGGGTGAAGTAGCAGCAGCATCTGGCTCAGTGCCATATCCGAATCTTCCCTGAGGGCTCGATGAATCAGCTTCTGGACCCGATGTCGATGTGCGCGCGCTCGCCTCTGTTAGCTCCGCGATGCTGGGAACCGAAACGATTCGCGAAATCGTCCCGCTTGACCTCCGCTTCCCGAGATCACGCATGTTCCGAGAACCTTGGAAGACAAAGCCCGCGGCCGTTTCCCCGGTTGTAGGATCGAAAAATTGTTCCGGCACGACGTCAGCCGGGGCCACCGCTGGACAAATTAGAATCGCTACCGCAAGGCTCAGAATTACAAAGTCGTTTCGCTTTCTCATCATACCTACCTCCGAGATTTCTTGTTTTACTCGACTCGTGCCGTGACAACGGAACCGAAAACGCGCTTGAGATCCCTCCGCGTCAGTATGACATATCTGGGAGATCAAATCCACACTTACAAACCATGGCTCTCGATAGAATAACACGTGTCTCTGGAAGAGGCGTTCCAGTGCTGGGCTCGGATATTGACACCGACCGCATCATCCCGGCCCGATTTATGAAGTGCGTCACGTTCGACGGGCTCGGGGAGTACTTTTTCTACGACGTCCGCTTTGATGCCGACGGTAATCCGACCGATCACCCTCTCAACGAAGAGCGTTTTGCGGAAGCCAGCATCATGATTTCAGGAATCAACTTTGGGTGCGGCAGCTCTCGAGAGCACGCCCCCCAGGCGATTTATCGAGCAGGGTTTCGGGCGGTGATCGCTCAGAGTTTTGCCGAGATCTTTTTTGGAAACTGCGCGACGCTGGGCGTTCCCTGCGTCATCGCCACAGCCGAGCAGATCGAATTTCTCGCCTCGGCTGTTGATGCTGATCCGACTCTCGAAGTGACGATTGATGTTGAGGCTAAAACGGTCACCGCTGCCGGGAAGGTTCTCGACATTGAGATCAAAGATACCGCTCGCGATGCTTTCCTAAGCGCGCAGTGGGATCCCATCGGTGAACTGCTCGACGGTGCCGAAGCAATCGCCGAAAAAGCGAAGGGACTACCCTACCTCCAAGCTTGAGGTAGGTCACACCCACCATCAGCGCCCAACTCCTGCTCGTCAGGGAGCAATAGCTTCGGTAACAACGGCCTCAGGGACCTCCAGGGGCTGTGGCTGTGATGGTGGCGGGGCTGGTGTCGTCACTGGCGTGACGACCGTGTCCCCGATTTTGCCATGAATCATGTCACGCGCCTTTGCGACATACTCGTCCACTGGCACGATGAACGTGGCAAGACCAGCACCGCAGACGATCCCAAGTATGACGACCATGACTGAGATGAAAGTCTTGCTGACTTTCTTCTTCGGCTTTTGGAAAGGAGTGACATTCGGCATACTCGAATGAGCAGCCATCGGAGGGGGACTTGATTCAGGAGAGCCCAATGAATCCTGGCCCAAGTCGGTTGCTCCTCCGGTGTTTGGATTCTCCGGCGCCGACGAGTCAGACATCGAATCAAGAAGTGGGGACGAGGACGGCGCGGTCGATTCCGGCTCTGCTTCCTGCAATGATTCAAACGGACTCGCAAAGCTTGCAGCACTCGGGGTCGAACTCGCCTGTGGCTGATTTTTCATGAGGTCCGAGAAGAGCCCGGCTCCCTCTTCAGTGCCCTCAGATGTCGGAGAGCCCTCGAACAGAGAGGAAGGGGATGGAGTGCTCTCTTCAGCTCCAGAGCCAGGTTCAACTGGATCAAAAAGGGAAGTCGGCTGGTCAGCAACCGGGGTTTCTTCCCCTCCAGAAGCGGCGTCCACTGTTTCACCACCCGGAGGCGGGCCCCACGCTGTTGGAATTGTCACTTCGTCCACCTTCTGGACCGGTGCCTCTGGCGATGATACAGGAGCAGATGAATCGCCGGAAGAATCGGCATTATTTCCCAAAAACGACGATGGTTCGGGACTGAGGTCTGCGAAAGATGAAACGGCAGGCTCTTCCGCTGCTGTCTCGGGTTGTGCGGTTGCCAGTTCCTGTAGGCTGTCCAAGGCCGACGGGTCAGGTGATTGAGTTGGTGGAGCAAATCCCGAAAACTGAGGTTGCGGGGGTGGAGCGTCGATTGAGGGTTCCGATTCTTCTTTGGCCTCCGGTGAAGCTAGGTCGGTCGGCTTCCCCCAGGGAGCTGCAGCGCCAAAGCTAGTCACCTCTGTCTCGGGCTCTTGCTCCGAGCTCGAAGCAGCTTCGGGTTTCTCTGGAATTACCTCGGAAGGCATTGCTGGAGTTGACTCAAGCGGAGTCACCGCCTCAGGAGTAGCGGCTGGCTCTTTGCTCATCCCAAAGAAACTGTTGGCAGCAGCTTCATCACCGCTCACTTCCGCAGGGTCGGTCGAGGTCGCGGAGCTTGTCTCTGTAGGTGCCGCGAAGGCCTCTGCACCAGGCAATTCAGGCTCTTTTTCAGGCACCTCGGCAACAGACGTCATTGGAGCTCCCCAGGCGGATGCCGAAGGGGCCACGCCCGGTTGATCGACCGGAAGCTCTGGTTCCACTGGCTTGGATAGTTCTTCGGTAGAACCTACTTCTGCGTCGGCTGTCGCCGGAAGACCGAACTTGCTCGCCATGTCCATGGCGTTAGCCGGGGCTGCGGCGGGTTCATCGACCGGAGGCTCTGGTTCTTCTGGCTTCGATACTTCGTCGTTGTGACTTATCTCTGCGTCGGCTGTCACCGGGAGCCCAAATTTACTCGCCATGTCCATGGCGCTGGCCGGCGCCGCAACCGGTTCAGATTCGCTCACAGGATTTGTGACGGGCGACTCCATGGGTCCCCTTTGTGGAGTACCACTAAAATCAGGCGTTGCTCGTGCTGCTGGCTCTTCGTTTGCGGGCTCCTCCAATGCAGGCGCGTCCGACTTTGAAGCCGGTTCAAAAATGGAGGCGGGCTCAGACAAAACGAAAACTCTGACCTCGCCGTCCCCTCCCGAAGCTGCTGCCACGATCCTGTCGTCGCAGTAGATACAGTTGCCTTCCGTCCCGAGGTTCTCACGCTTCAGCGCCAGCTCGCCCTTACAGCTGGGACATTTGACGAGAATGGTTTCGTCGGCCGGAGTCTCTTCTTTCTGGGCCGCGATTGGGGCTTCCACAGTTGCGGGCACCGGTGCCGATTTTGGGAATTCGATAGGAGACACGCTTGCGGTCACCCGGGGCTGCGCAGGCAGATGATTTCTCTCCCCGAACTGTCGCTCACCAGCCGCCTTGTTCTTCGGTTCTGAAACCAGACTTCGAATGGTGGCTGCTCCCCCCTTTACCGGAGACTGTGACTGATCACTGGCTTGTTGAAATTGATGCTCTCTTCCCGCTGGTGACAGTGCGATCGAATCAGGGCCACTGGACCGGTTGGGGGACGCCGGAGTCCCAGCTCCAACCCGTCCAAGAGTTGCCTCATCAAATCCCAGCGAATTCATGAAACGAGCGGATTGTGCCGAATGGTCCGCTCGCGCAGCAGGAGTGGGATTTTTTGATGAATCCATAAAATAAATTCTCAGTAAATTTACTGGAACTTAAAGAATTTATATAAATTATCAAAATCTTTTTCACTGTGAATTGATTTTTTAGACTGCTTAAAGGATCTTGGCAGATGCGTTTTGCTCTCTCCTTCGTGGCGTTTTTTGTTTCTGTCGCCTTCATCAGCTGCGTCTCGGTGGATTCGTCCGACTACGTCGCCCCCAGCGGCGGACAGGCCAAAGTCCAACTGAGCCCGGCAGACTCGGAAGCAATTGGAAAAAAAATCTGGCAGAACGAGTGCGCTGGAACAGTCGAGGGCCTGACGAGCTGGAATCAGGGAGAAGATTTCCCGTCGCTCGGAATAGGCCACTTTATTTGGTATGTGAAGGGCAGACCCGGTCCCTTTGACGAGAGCTTTCCGAAATTGGTCTCTTACATGAAGAGCCGACAGGTCCAGATGCCACCATGGCTCGCCCAGGCCGATGGCAGTCCCTGGAAAACGCGCTCAGAATTCCTCGCGGCACAGAATTCCCCGCAAATGCGAGAGCTCCGCCAATTCCTGGCCAGCACCGTCAGCATTCAGACAGACTTCATCGTGCAGCGGCTTGAGCAATCGCTCCCCAAAATGAAAGCGGTCACGCCGAACCAGGCCGATGCCGAAAGGATCGAGGCAAATTTTTACAAAGTCGCCTCGACCCGCAACGGGACTTACGCGCTGATCGATTACGTCAACTTCAAGGGCGAAGGAATCAAAGCGGAGGAGAAATACAACGGTCTCGGCTGGGGTCTGCGTGATGTGCTGGTCGGCATGGGGGAGACAAGCGGTGGGGTTGCCTCACTCAGCGAATTCAGCGAGTCAGCCAAGCGCACCCTGTTGCGGAGAATTGACAATTCGCCGCCCGAGCGCGGCGAGTCTCGCTGGCGAGCCGGGTGGGTTAATCGCTGCGAGGGATACAAGAGAGGTCTCTAGAGGCGGTGGACAACGCCAGAAACTTTCCCTTTCTTTCAGCCACTTTCCGCCTACAAATAGCCGAAATCGAGATACGACACACACCATGGCAACCGAGCGCTCCCTTATTCTTCTCAAACCCGATTGCGTCAAAAGCGGCAATTGTGGCGAAGTCATTTCCCGCTTCGAATCCGCCGGATTCGCGATCCGCGGTGCGAAAATGATCCAGCTCAGCGAAGAACTTCTGTCGGATCATTACAGCCATGTCGCTGACCGACCGTTTTTCCCGAACATCGTCGAATTCATGCAATCGGCACCGGTCATTGCGATGGTGCTCGAAGGCGACGATGTCATCGCCAAGGTCCGCGACATGCTCGGGCCGACCAATTCGCAAGAGGCTGAGCCCGGCACTATTCGAGGAGACTTCGGCACTGACATGATGGTAAATGTCTGCCACGCGTCCGATTCTCCTGAAAATGGCGAGATCGAAGTCGCTCGATTTTTCGAGGACAGAGAAGTCCTCACTTATTGATCAAGAGATCCAATCGACTCGCAGTCCTAGGGTAGTGTTGTTTGCTGCGAGCACTTCGCCCAATCGGATACAAGAGGCGCACGATTTTTGCAGGAATACCCAAAAATCGATCTTTGATCGATCGAGGGCCTGCCTATATTCGCGGCATGCCGCAAGAGCCATCTCAATCCTCCGCCGCCCCCGCCAAGTTGATGGTGGTCAACCGCGGCGAAATTGCGATCCGTATTTTTCGAGCCGCGACCGAGTTGGGTCTGCGCACCGTCGCGATCTACGCAGAAGAGGATCGCTTTTCGCGTCACCGCTTCAAAGCTGACGAAGCTTACCAGCTGAGAAAAGAAAAAGGTCCGGTCGGAGCCTATCTCGACATCGAGGGGATTGTCGCCCTGGCCGTCGACAAAGGAGTCACTCTGATCCACCCGGGATACGGTTTCCTCTCCGAGAATGCCGACTTCGCCCGCGCTTGTCGTGAGGCGGGGATCACCTTCGTCGGCCCCGATCCCGAGAAGCTCGATGCGATGGGAGACAAAGTCTCAGCTCGAGCCCTTGCCAAAAAAGCCAAGGTATCGACCCTGCCGGGAACGGAGGATCCGGTCAGTGATCGCGGTGAAGCCCTCAAAATTGCCCGCGAGATCGGTTTCCCGCTTATTATCAAGGCAGCCTTTGGCGGCGGCGGGCGAGGGATGCGCGTGGTCGAGCAGGAAAAGGATCTCGACAGCCTCCTCGATCAGGCCCAAACCGAAGCTGAAAATGCTTTTGGCAATCCAGCTGTTTTTCTGGAGCGCTTTGTGGGGAGGGCAAAGCACATCGAGGTTCAGATTCTCGGCGATCGCCACGGCAACATCGTCCATCTCCACGAACGCGACTGCTCGGTGCAGCGACGCCACCAGAAGGTCATCGAAATCGCTCCTTCAGTCGATCTCGACGAACGCGTCCGCCACGAACTCTGCGACGCAGCCGTCGCGATCTCGCAGGAGGTCGGCTACAACAACGCCGGTACTGTTGAATTCCTCTACGATCTTGACTCGAACGATTGGTTCTTCATTGAAATGAACCCTCGGATCCAGGTCGAGCACACCGTCACCGAGATCATCACCGGCATTGACCTGGTCCGCTCCCAGATTCTGGTGGCCCAGGGGCACGAACTCTTCGGCCCCAAAATCGATATCCCGCAGCAAGACGGCATCGCCAGAAACGGCTTTGCGGTGCAGGCTCGAATCACGACCGAAGATCCCGCAAATGGTTTCGCCCCTGACTACGGGAAAATTCTGAATTACCGATCTGCCGCCGGTTTCGGGATCCGCCTCGATGCCGGAGCCGGGGATGCCGGGTCGGTCATCACCCCGTTTTACGATTCGATGCTGGTGAAGGTGACCGCTTTCGGTCCCCGTTTTGACATCGCCCTACAGCGCATGCATCGAGCCCTACGAGAGTTCCGGATCCGCGGGGTCAAGACCAACATTCCCTTCATCGAAAACGTCATCCTCGACGACACCTTTCGGACCGGACTCGCCACCACGCGTCTGATCGACACGCAACCCGATCTTCTCCAGTTCAAACCACGTCGGGACCGAGCCACCAAACTTCTTGCTTATCTCAGCGATGTTACGGTCAACGGAAAAGCGACCGCCAAGGGCTACCGACCAGCCTCAGTGATGCCCCCGGCGAGGCTCCCTGAATATCAGCTCAAGGCGACTCCGACTCCCGGATCGCGTGACAAGCTCCTCGAGTTCGGGCCAGAGAAATTTGCTCAGTGGATTCTCGACGAGAAACCCCTCCTGATCACGGACACGACGATGCGCGATGCCCACCAGTCGCTTATCGCGACACGGATGCGCTCGGCCGATATGTTTAACATCGCCGCCGCTGTTGCGCAGCGCACACCCAATCTCTTCAGCCTCGAAATGTGGGGCGGGGCCACCTTCGACACCGCGATGCGCTTTCTTCGCGAAAGCCCCTGGGACCGCCTCCGCGAGCTGCGGGAAAAAATCCCCAACATCTGTTTCCAGATGCTTTTTCGCGGATCCAATGCTGTCGGGTATTCCAATTACCCGGACAATGTGGTCGCCGGATTTGTGGAACACTCGGCTGAGGCCGGGATGGATATCTTTCGGATCTTCGATTCACTCAACTACCTGCCGAATATGCAGGTCGCAATGGAAGCGGTTCGGGAGCGGACCCGATCCATCTGCGAGGCAGCGATCTGTTACACCGGTGATATCGATGACCCGACACGGGACAAATACTCACTCGACTACTACATCAAGAAGGCCAAAGAGGTCGAGAAGATGGGTGCCCACATCCTCGCGATCAAGGACATGGCCGGTCTTTGTCGCCCCGCCGCAGCTCGAAAGCTGGTCTCGGCTTTGAAACAAGAGATCGGTATTCCGATTCACTTCCACACTCATGACAGCTCCGGGATCAACGCGTCGTCCGTGCTCGCTGCGGCCGAAGCCGGGGTCGACATTGCCGACCTCGCCATCGCGTCCATGTCAGGATCGACGAGCCAGCCGAATTTGAACTCAGTTTGCATGGCTCTCGCTGGACAGGAGCGGGAGCCAGGGATCGACATCGACTCATTGAATGAGTTCTCAGACTACTGGGAAGAGGTTCTCAATTTCTACCAACCGTTTAACACCGCACCCCGGGCAGGGTCTGCCGAAGTCTACATCCACGAGATGCCCGGCGGACAATTCACGAACCTCAAAGAGCAGGCCAATGCAATGGGGCTGGGTCATCGCTGGCCCGAGATTGCTCGAACTTACGCCGAGGTAAATCAGCTCTTCGGCGACATCATCAAAGTGACCCCGAGCTCAAAAGTGGTCGGTGATATGTGCATGTTTCTGATCACCAGAGGCATCAAGCCTCAGGAGGTGGTCGATCTGGATCCGGGCTCGATCGATTTCCCGGAGTCAGTCATCGACATGCTGCAGGGTGGCCTCGGTCAGCCCGACGGGGGATGGCCCCTTGACGTTCAGCGTGCCGTCTTGGGAGACCGCAAAGCCACAACCGAACGACCTGGCGATCTCGCTGCTCCGGTCGATCTCGACTCAACCCGAGCTGACCTTTCCGAAAAGCTGAAACGAGACTGCACCGACGACGACCTCTACAGCCACCTGATGTATCCTCAGGTATTCGACGAGTTCGATGCCTTTCAGCAAGAGTATGGTGGCGTCACCCACCTCCCAACAACCGCCTTCTTCTACGGGCTGCAGGTCGGAGAGGAAATTTCAGTCGAGATCGATGCGGGGAAGCTCCTCTTCATCAAGCTCATCGGCATGAGCGAGCCCGACAAGGAGGGCTACCGGAACGTCTTTTACGAGCTGAACGGGATGCCGCGAGAGTCGCAGATACTGGACAAGGCGAATGCGCCGAAAGACCTCGTGACCCGCGCCAAGGGGGATGCAAACGATCCGCTCCAGGCTGTCGCACCGATGCCCGGAATGGTCACCGAAATTAATGCCGAAGTCGGCGCGAAGGTAAACGAGGGAGATCCGATCGTGACACTTGAGGCAATGAAAATGCTGACGACGGTTTCAGCCAATACCTCAGGCACCGTCACGGAGATACTGGTGAAGCAGGGCGAGGCGGTCGAAAGTAATGACCTGCTCGCCACGCTGGAGGAGTAGGGCCAGCCCAATCTCGGGAGCTACTGCCGTAAGACCTTCCGTTGTTGGAAGCGCGCATACGCAACGAAGGCACGGGGGCTACCGAACCGAGTCGTCGCGGCTCGGTTGACACCCGCAGTGTTCTCACTGCCGCTTTGGAGGCTCTCGATTCCGGTTGGGTGGGCACCCTCGATGTTGTCAAAATTGATACCAGAATTGGTAAGAATGTATACAAGTGGCACGTAAAATGCCGATCGTTCAGGCGTGTTAACTTCCTCTAACAAGCAACTACCAATTTGCCCCGCACCTCATGAACCAGCGGAATACTATCTGCCTCCCCGGCGACAGCCCGCTCCGATCTGACGTTGCTCAAGTTTCGTCTTCAGCCCCGCTCCCCAAGTCTGAACTCGAGAACGCACCAACTCAGAAGATTCTGATTCGGAAGCCTTCTCGAGTTCGCCCCAAGGTGCCAATCCGGAATGCCCCGGAATCGGCTCCCGTGGTGAAGTCAGTCAGCGCCATCCAGCCCTTGTTTCCCGATCTTGAGGTAGAAACTCTGATCGCCGTCGGTGGGATGGGAGCCGTCTACCGAGCTCGGCAGAAAAAGCTCGATCGCCTCGTCGCTCTCAAAGTGCTCGCAGGCGACTCCGACTCGCAGCTCAATTTTGCCTCTCAATTTCGGCACGAAGCCCAGACCCTGGCACGCCTCAATCACCCTAACATTGTGACGCTCTACGAATCGGGTGAGATCGATCGCGGTCCAGACGAGCCTCCTCTGATTTATTTTCTGATGGAGTTCATCGACGGACCGGCACTGGAGTCGATGCTCCGGGAGAAAAGCCTCTCTCTCGCCGAAATCTATCTTCTTGTCGCAGATGTCTGCGACGGGCTCCATTACGCGCATGAAAAAGGAGTCATCCACCAGGACATCAAGCCCGCCAATCTGCTGCTCGACTCTGATCGGTCGGTGCGACTGGCTGATTTCGGGGTGGCCCGGATGCTCTCCGATCCGGAAGACGAGAGTTCTGACTTCATCATGGCGACGCCCCAGTATGCGGCCCCCGAGCTGATCGACCCGACGAGTTTCGACGAGCCCGCCGATCACCGAGCCGATATCTATTCGATTGGAGTGGTGCTCTACGAACTGATCGTCGGGAGGAAGCCGGGCTTCAAAAAAAGACGGCCCTCGGCGGTATCCGAGGCCTCTGAGCGAGCTGATCGCGTCGTCCTGAAAGCGCTCCAACGAAATCCCGAGCACCGCTACCAATCTGCCGCGGAACTCCGCGAGGCCCTCCTGCGACTGGCGGAGCGGTCGGAGAAACGGTGGCCAAATCTACGGACCTGGTTCGCCCGCAAAGTGGCCTGACTTTTCGCTTCTGGACGAAGGTGGCGATTGGAAACCTTGTCAGTTTTTATAGCTGGCAATTTTCCAAGCACGTAACCACAGTCCAGTATGCGAATTCAAATCGGTAACGACATCGTCGAACTCAAAGTTCCCCAGAACGCGGGCAAACTGGCTGCGATCATCGGGGGAGGGATATTGCTCCTCATCATCGGAGTCACCTCGATCTACACCATTCAGGTTGAAGAGAGAGGAGTCGTGCTACGATTTGGAAAACACGTCGCTACAGTTGATCCCGGCCTCCACTTTCGACTGCCTTTTGGAATCGATCGAGTGATCCCGGTGGCGGTCCGTCGTCAGCAGAAAATGGAATTCGGCTCTGGATCGGCACCAAATAGCAGATCCCGACTCTCAATCAATAGCGAGCAGGAACTCGAACGAAACATGGTGACCGGAGATCTCAACGCCGCCTTGGTTGAGTGGGTCATCCAGTATCGAATCACCGAGCCGGATCAGTATCTCTTCAAGGCGCGCAGCCCAGACGACACGCTTCGCGACGCCAGCGAATCAGTGATGCGGCAAGTAGTCGGCGATCGGACAGTCGACGAAGTCATCACTTTCGGTCGTCAGGAGATCGAGAGCGTCGCTGCTGAGGAGTTGAGGACACTTGCCAATTTATACCAACTCGGCATTTCGATTGATCAGGTTCAACTCCAGGATGTGGACCCTCCCCAACCCGTCCAGGCCAGTTTTAATGAGGTCAACCAGGCCCAGCAGGATAAAGAAAAATCCGTCAATATCGCCAACGGGGAATACAACCGCGCCGTGCCAAAAGCACGTGGCGAAGCCGAAAAACAAGTCACCGAGGCGGAAGGATACGCGACCCAACGGGTGAACGAAGCGCAAGGCGACGTCGCTCGATTCGTGGCGCTGCTGGCAGAGTATGAAAAGGCTCCCGACGTCACCCGGCGGCGGATCTACCTCGAAACCATGGAGGAGGTGATGCCCAAAGTTGGACGCAAAGTCGTGATCGACGAATCGGCCGATCAAGTGCTGCCCTTCCTACCTCTCAGCCCTGGTGGAGGCGTTCCCGTTCCTGCCGCGAAGTGATCGCCCCAACCGCAAAGCACACAAGTTTATTGCCATGAAAAAAGGATTCGGCTGCCTCATTCTCATTCTCGTCGGGATCTTGCTACTCGTCTTATCGGGTGCCTTTTACACCGTCCCGGAAACCCAGCAGATCATCATCACCAAGTTTGGTAAACCGGTCGGCGAACCGATCACAACGCCCGGTTTAAAATTCAAGATCCCCTTTCTCCACAAAGTGAATCGATTCGATAAGCGCATCCTCGAGTGGGATGGCCTCGCCACCGAGATGCCGACGAAAGATAAGACCTACATTCGCGTCGACACCTACGCGCGCTGGATCATTGTCGACCCGCTTGCTTACTTCCAGAAGTTGCGGGACGAAATCAGCGCCCAGACCAGACTCGACAACATCCTCGGCTCGGAGACCCGAAACACCATCGCAAAGCACGAGCTGATCGAAGTGATCCGGACGACCAATGATCGCACCGCCCAAGTCGAAGAGGATCTCGCAGAGGCCGATCTCACCGGCACGGTTGGAAAGCTGATCCCGATTCGACGAGGCCGCAGCGCACTGGAGCAGGACATCTTCCAGACCAGTAAGGCAAAGCTGAGCGAGTTCGGGATCGAACTACTCGACATCCGATTCAAGCGAATCAACTACAACGAAAGCGTTCAGGAAACGATCTATGAGCGGATGATCTCGGAGCGCCAGCAGATCGCAGAGCGCTTCCGGTCCGAGGGTGCCGGCGAGGCCGCGAAAATCATTGGTAACATGGAGCGCGATCTGCGCGAGATCGAGTCCGAAGCCTACAAGACGGTCGAGGAGACTCGTGGTAAGGCCGATGCCGAGGCGACTCAGATCTACGCTGACGCCTACAATTCGACCCCAGCAGCCGCCGACTTCTACGAGTTCCTGAGGACGATGGAACTCTATAAGGAGATGCTGGCGGGTGACAGCACCGTGGTGCTATCGACGGATAGCGACCTTTTCAAATACCTCAAAGCCGTCACTCCGACCAGCGTTTCGCAATCGGTTACGCCACCGGTCGATCAGTCTGCCCAAAGCGCTCCTGTCCAGAATCCTCCACCAGCCTCTCGTCCCCCCGCCCCGAGACCTCGTGCGCCCCAGACTGAGTGAGGCGGGGGTTTTGAAACCCTGTCCCGAGCTTTGTCGTCGGCGTCTGATTCCGGCTCAGCTTTATAGCAGCGACTCAAGAGACGGAAGTGGCCCTCCATCCGTTTGAGGGTCACTCGCCCAGGAGAGGATTCTGCTAAAGTCAGCAGCAGCGGAAACCAGTTTTTCTGCTTTCAGCCAGACCGGGAGGATCCTCACCTCAAAGGTCCGCTTTTGGGGAAGCTGTCGGATATAGTTGCTGATATTAAAATCGCAGTATTTGCTCAGCGGCTGCTTCATGAGCTGCGCCCGCGCCTCTTCCCACGGGAGCCTCGCAAAAGCGGGGTCGTTAGCCAATTTCACAACGCCCTCGTCCCAGGGCCCAAGCCGGACACAGGCGGGGTTGGTGCAATAGCGCTCACGGAGCGCGGGACCCCACTCATCGAGCAGGCGAATCAGTTTTGCCGTGGCAGCACTTCGTTCAAGAGGGGCCGCGTCGAAATGAATGTGGTTCGCCCCTTCAGCAGGGATGGTAAAACCGAGCACGCGGGCAGTTGAGAGAATCGACTCAATCCGTTCCTGGTGATTCGCCTCAATTGGGGCGGTAATCACCTCGCATGGTCGCTCCCGCTCGCCCGGGAGCGGCGCTCCGATTGCAACGGGGTTGCCAGCCTCATCAGCAAGTCGCAACATCCCTCCAGGTCCACGCTCCAGCTCGCTACCGAAGAGTTCAGCGATTGGCAGGAGAACCCGCTCCAGGGGCGCGCTGGCGAGAGTATTCTGATCGATCAGTCGCAGGAGCCGGCGGTCGTCGCTAACGATTCGATACCAGCCCGGACGCGGGGCTGCCTCGCGGTCGAGGTCTTGTTGCAGGGTCAGATCATCAACCAGCTTGACCAGAAGATCGCCACGCCGGTCGCGGACTTCAAAGCCCAGAGTCAGATTTTCAAAGAAGGGCGTGTGATCGGCCTTGCTCGGTTCGCCCTGGGGATAGAAGATCCGCTCGACGCTTCCGCCGACATTTTCAGCGAGCGCCTCCGCAAGGTCGCGCCGCGATTTGCCGCGCGGGGCGAGCAGCTCGACTTCGAAGCCGATCTTCCCGAGCGAAACCACGGCCTCTCGCATCAAGACTTCGATCCACCGGCCGTCCTATCGACCAGCACCGCTAGCGGGCGTTGCGAAGAGCCGTATCGATGACCTCGCGATGCCCACCGATGAGTAGTTGGGAAATCGTTATCTTGGATTCCCAAACACTTTTTCCCCAGGCCCGCGAAAGGGCCTCGGCATCCTCGTAGCGGTAGCCGCCCTCCGAGAACCAGACCGGTAAATCATCATCTGTCAGGCTCAGCGCGTAGCTGCGGGCCGAGCGCATCACGGTGTCTCCGTAGCGGGGCCCGTAGGCGAGCATCTCGGCTCCCAGCCTCACTTTGGCGTCGTAAAATTCATCTTGATTCCAGAAGCTGGCGAGGACGAGAGAGTCGACGTAGTCGAACTCGTTAAAAAAATACTTATCGAGGCACTCATCGTGAGTGAACGACTGATTTTCAAAATAGTAGGTTTCCTGATTCTGGGCTTCGGCAGGCAGTGGTGCCGCTGCCAGAATCGCGAGGGCGGAAGCTGAGGCGATCGAAGCGATCACTCGATTGTGGCGAATGAGAATGTGCTGAGATTGGTTCCGTTCCATGCCGGTAGCGTAGGGCAGACCCGCCACTTATAGCAACCAGCAATTCCGTCGACAGCGAGCCGAGGCACCTTCTGTCAGCGATTCCTCAAACTGGCAATTCAGGAAAACAAACCCAGCAACTCTTCCTCACTGAGCCCGGCATCGCCCGAGGCGCTCAGGAGCGACTCGGTCAGCTCGCGCTTTCGTTCCTGAAGAGCGAGAATTTTCTCTTCGACAGTTCCCCGCGTGATCAGTTTGTAAGCGGTGACGACTCGTGTCTGGCCGATTCGATGGGCCCGGTCGGTTGCCTGTGCCTCGACTGCTGGGTTCCACCACGGATCGACATGAATAACCGTGTCGGCTGCAGTCAGATTGAGGCCGACCCCGCCGGCCTTGAGACTGATCAAGAAGACTGGCGCTTTACCCTCCTGGAATCGCTGCACCACCTCGGCACGATTCTTAGTCGAGCCATCGAGATAACAAAAGTCGACCCCCCGCTCAGCAAGCTGGGGCACCAGCAGCTGAAGCATTTCGACGAACTGGCTGAAAACGAGGACCCGATGCTCACCCTCGATTGCCGATTCGAGCACTTCAGCGAGCACGCCCGACTTGATCGAAGCCGCCTCCGGTTCGAGATCCTGCAGCCCTAACAAACGCAAATCACAGCAAGCCTGGCGAAGCCGAAGCAGTGCGGTGAGAGCAAGCATCCGCTTCGGCGCTCCCTCGGCATCGAGAATCCGTTCACGGCTTTCGCGGAGGATTGTGTCGTAGATCGCCCGCTGCTTCGGTAGCAAATCACAAGTCACCACCTGCTCGATTTTCTCCGGGAGATCTCGGGCCACCTCCGACTTGAGACGCCGCAGGATGATCGGCCGCAGCCGACGGGACAGTCGCTCGCGCAATCCATCGGGCACCTGTTTCGCCGAGAGTGGTTTTTCGAATCTCTCGGCAAAGCGTTTCCGATCCCCAAGGTAGCCCGGCAAGGCAAACTGTGTGATCGACCAGAGGTCACGGACCGAATTTTCAACCGGCGTACCAGTCAGCGCAAAACGAAAGCTGCCTCGCAGCGAGTGGGCCGCTTTTGCAATTTGTGAGTCAGGATTTTTGATCTGCTGGGCTTCGTCGAGTATCAAGGCATCGAATTCACGGTTCCGGTATCGATCGAGATCTCGGCGCAGCAGCGCATAACTGGTCACGTATATGCCGGCATCCGGATTGCTCTCGTAAACGCTCTTCCGATCTGGCCCTTCCAACGCCACCACCGACACTTCGGGAATAAACTTCTCTGCTTCGGCTACCCAGTTTGATACCAGCGAAGACGGGCAGACCACCAGCGAGCTGCCCCCGATCGAATAGAGGAAGGAGAGAGTCTGGATCGTTTTCCCGAGCCCCATGTCATCAGCCAGCACCCCGCCCATCCCGCGGCTGGCGAGGTCCTGCATCCACTCGACCCCGATGCTCTGGTAAGGTCGCAACAGAGAATCAAGCGTTTCTGAAAGCGGGTAAAATTCGATGCCCTGAACGGCTCGCTGCCACGGCACTGCTCCGCTCGTTTGCAGCCCGAGATCTTCGCTCAGGGCCGCGAGGTAGCCGGTTTGATGCTGCCCGATCTCATAGGTGCCGGGGCTGTGCTGGGCCGGCTCGCAGTCGGAAATGGCCTCATCGATTGCGGCGACTCTTTCAGGACTTAGCACCGCGACGCGCCCCCCCCCGACCGGACGACTGGTCTGCCCGCTCTGGAGCATTCGTCGCACTTCTTCACGAGAAATCGAAGAGTTGGCGGCGCTTTCAAATTCCAACTCCATCGCGAACCAGTCTTCGCCACTGCCGGTGAACTGGAGCACTGGCTCAATCGGCTCGACTTGCTCCAGTGCATGCGCGAAGCGCTCTCCCGTCTCCAGATTCCAGGTGCGTTGAAATTCCGGATACCCGAAGGCAAGAAATTGAAGGATCGCCTCCTTTTGCTTTAAGACGAACTTACCGGCTTCACCCCGCCGCGCGAAGCCAGCTCCGAGCAATTGCTCTTCCGCGGCGCGCTCGAATTCGACATCGACTAAGACAAGCTCGTCGCCCCGCTCAAAGACCGACTCTCGCTCGGTCGTAGCCGCCTCGAGAGACTCTCCGTAACGGAAGCTGAGCTTGGCCTCGAGGTGATTGAGCGATCCCTCAAGCGTCAACATCACTTCCGGCTGCTCGCTTATGATCGCCAGATCGGCGGTCTCGAAATGCTGACTGAGACTGGGCCAGTCGCGGACGAATTCAGCTGGCTCCAGCGTCAGTCCTGATTTTAAGAGAGGAACAAGACGACTCGGCAAGCCCGGCGCGACT